>NZ_CEYAEZ010000041.1:0-22217 GCF_982781345.1 Desulfovulcanus sp. | reverse complement strand
GGGTCCAAGTCTTTGTACCAGCATGAAAGAAACCAAGACTGAAATAAACCTTGGATATTAAGTTGATAAAAAGGTTCGGCCACAGACTCAGAAGAAGAGCAGAACGCACTCCCTGGCGTTAAGGCCGCAAATATGTAACTCCGTCATCCATCAAGTTCCGAATTGCCCATTATTACAGCCGCATGACATCCTGGTGCCAGAGACGACGGCATTGCGAACACCCGCTATTAAGCACATGTAAGGGCCCTTTGCGACTACATCACGAACAAATACGACAAGAGGAACACAAACAATGAAGCCAATCGTCATCATTTCCAGCTGGCCGCCGAGACTGTGCGGTATAGCCACCTTTGCCGAAGAGGCGCGTGAGTTCATCCAAAAACATAATCCTACCCGCAAAGTGCTTGTGATCTGCCATACTGACGGCTCTGGTGACGGCGTCTTTCCCCTGATTGACATGACGCGGCACGGCTGGTGGAAGCCAGTGGTGAAAAAGATCAAGGAACTTGACCCCTCTGTCGTTCACATCGAGCATGAATATGGCCTCTATGAATTTTACGACGAACACGGGGCAGGCGACACCAACGCCGGTTTTCTGGCCTTACTTAAGGCCATCCAGGACTATCCCATCGTGGTAGAACCGCACACGGTGCATGGCCGTTTGCGCGACGCAGAGGCCAATTTCATCTTTCAGTTGTGCAAGCTCGCTGATGTGGTGATGTTCAAGTGCGCCTACCAGAAATGGCGGCTCCATTGGACCTTCGATAGCTTCGAATGGACGATGCCACGCAACATCATGATCGTGCCGCATGGCGCTCGACCCGATCGGCGCTGGCCGGTAGAAAAGGTACCTGAGCTGCGCGCCGAACTAGGGCTGGACCGAGCGTGCTGCCTCGGCCCCCACCTGGTTGGTCTGGTCGGGTGGATCCAAGCGAACAAGCGCTGGGACATCCTGATATCCATGTGGCGGGACATCGCCATCGAAATCAAGCGTTGCACCGGCGAGGAGTGGGATCTACTGGCGGCCGGCGCCATGCGCGATCCCCGTGACCTGTCGAACTACGAAAAATACAAGAGCGAGGTAGAACTGCTGGAACGCGAGGGACTGGCGCACTACTACGAGTTTGTTCCGCGCGGAGACATCTACTACAAGGTGATGGCCGTCTGCGACTTCATCGTACTGCCTTCCCAGGATGAAACACAATCCGGCACCCTGGCACGTATCATCGCCCTGAACAAACCCTTTATCACCACGGCCCCGATGGAGGGGCTGACCTCACAGACACTGGAAAGTGAAGGCGGCCTCATGTTTACCACGAAGAAGATGCTGAAGGAGAAAGTCATCCGCCTGGCCTGCTCCGAGGAACTGCGCATGGAGCTTGGCAGTAACCTCCGGCGCTACCTGGATGAGGTGGTATCATGGGACGTGGTGGCCAAACAGTACAACAAGGCCTACCGGCTGGCCCGCAAGGCGAATCGAACGGGGAAAGCGCCGGAACTGCCCATGGAGTTCGAATGATGGCCGGCACGATGGCTCTCTTCCAGCGCCACCCGGACAATCCGCTCCTGACGGTGCAGGCACTGCCCTATGCGGCCAACGCCGTGTTCAATCCCGGTGTCGCCGAGGTGGACGGAGAAACCCTCCTGCTCATGCGGGTCGAAGACCTTTGCGGCCGCTCCCATCTGACCTGCGCCCGTAGCCGCAACGGCATAGGAGACTGGCGGATAGACAGCACCCCCGCCCTGGCCCCCGGCTTCGAGAAGCATCCAGAAGAGGCCTGGGGCGTGGAGGATCCCCGCATTACATTTATCAAGGACCGGGCAGAGTGGGTGATCGCCTACACAGCCTATTCGGAATGCGGACCGCTCGTGTCCCTGGCTACGACCCGGGACTTCCTTTCCTTCCAAAGGTTGGGGCCGGCGCTTCCGCCGGAAAACAAAGATGCCGCGCTCTTTCCCCGGCGCATTGGCGACCACTATTGCATGCTGCATCGACCCGCTCGAGCCGTGCCTGGCGTCTCCGCACACATCTGGATTTCCTATTCCCCCGACCTGCGCTCATGGGGCGGGCACCGGCTGTTGCTGCCGTCCCGGGTTCCGGGTTTCTGGGACGCCGCCAAGATCGGCATCGCCGCGCCGCCCCTGGCGACATCCAAAGGCTGGTTGATCCTCTACCACGGCGTGCGCCGCATGGGTGCGGTGTATATCTACCGTCTGGGTTTGGCTTTGCTCGATCTCGATGATCCGAGCCGCGTGATCCGCCGTCTGGACAACTGGGTATTCGGCCCCGAGGCCCCCTGTGAACGGATGGGCGATACCCCCAACGTCGTCTTTCCCTGTGGATGGATCCTCGACGGAGATGAAATCCGGATGTACTACGGCGCCGCCGATACCTGCATCGCGCTCGCCACTGCCAGCCTTGATAAAGTGCTGGCCTGTCTTCTGGACCATCCATACAAAGGAGACCCGAGATGAGAATAGCACTGATTTCGCCCATTGCCTGGCGCACGCCACCCAGGCATTACGGCCCATGGGAACAGGTGGTCGCCTTGCTGGCGGATGGTCTCGTGGCCAGGAGGCATGATGTCACCCTATTTGCCACCGGGGATTCATGCACCACCGCACGCCTGCGTACCGTCTGCCCGCGTCCCTATGAGGAGGATAAATCGCTGGATCCCAAGGTGTGGGAATGCTTGCATATCGCAGAAGTGTTTGAAGACGCGGATGATTTCGATATCATCCACAATCACTTCGATTTCCTGCCGCTGAGCTATACAGGCTCGGTTTCCATCCCGATGGTGACGACGATTCACGGCTTTTCCTCCCAGGCCATCCTGCCGGCATACGAGCGGTACAACGGCAGAACAGCCTATGTATCCATCAGCGACGCAGACCGGAGCGAGCGGCTCGATTATGCCGCCACCGTCTATCACGGCATTGACCTAGCGCAATTTACCTTTCAGCCCGAGGCCGGAAGTTACCTGCTATTCTTCGGACGCATGCACCCGGACAAGGGCGCGGCCGAAGCGATCGCTATCGCCCGGGCAGCGGGTATGATGCTGCTCATGGCCGGCCCTGTTCAGGATAAATCTTACTTCGCAAGCCAGATCAAACCGCATGTTGACGGCCAGGCGGTCCGCTATCTGGGAGCAGTCGGTCCTGTGGAACGCAACCGGCTGCTTGGCGGCGCCCATGCCCTGTTGCACCCCATCGCCTTTGCCGAGCCATTCGGCCTCTCCGTCGTGGAGGCCATGGCCTGCGGCGCACCCGTGGTGGCCTTCGCCAAAGGCTCCATGCCGGAGTTGATCAGGGATGGAGAAACCGGATTTCTCGTCCACAGCGTAGAAGAAGCCGTGCGTGTCCTCAAACGGATTCCGGAGATTTCGCGAACAAGATGCCGTCGGGAGGCGGAGGCGCGCTTTTCCGCCGAACGCATGGTGGAGGATTATATCGCCGTCTACAAACAGGTAATAGCCGGACAGGAAAACGTGCGTCCGTGGGGCTATTACGAAGTGCTCTCCGACAGGCCTGAGCACAAGGTCAAGCGCATTACCGTGTATGCTGGCAAGCGTCTGTCACTGCAACGGCACCGGCGCCGATCCGAACACTGGCACATCGTGCGTGGCGCGGCCGTAGCGCAGGTGGGAGATAAGAAGCATCGCCTGGGCGCGCGGGATTCCATAGATATTCCGTGCGGCGCCGCCCATCGCATCGCCAACGTGGGCGAAAACGACATGGTGTTTATCGAGGTGCAGCAAGGGGAGTATTTCGGCGAAGACGACATCGAGCGGTTAGAGGACGATTATGGCCGGACATAGACTCGTCCGCCGTCACGAGCACAATCCGATCCTGACGCCGGATAACGTGCCCTACCCGGTGGCCACCGTGCACAACGCCGCCGTGATACGGCATAACGACCGCTACGTAATGCTGTTCCGTGCCCATTTGCGCAACGGCCATTCAGTCATAGGCATGGCTGAAAGCGAAGACGGGTTCCGCTTCACGGTCCGGCCCAAACCCTGGCTAACGACCGCTGTTGAGGGCGTATTCGCCGAATACGAGGCCTTCGGAGTGGAGGACCCCCGCATCTGCCGGATCGATGGGGCATATTACATCACCTACAGCGCCTATTCGGCGCACGGCGTGCGCATCGCACTCGCCAGGACGGAGGATTTCCAGCACGTCGAGCGCATCGCACTAATCACACAAGCGGATTATCGCAACGTCGTCCTCTTTCCACAGCGCTTTAACGGCCTCTACGCGCGTTTGGACCGCCCCCACACTGACAGCAACCCCTGGTCTATCTGGATTTCCTACTCTTCCGACCTCATCCATTGGGGTGAATCGCGACGGCTGATGGCGTCCATGCCGTACCATTGGGACGAACTCAAGATCGGACCCGGCGCCACGCCGTTTGCCACGGACCGGGGCTGGCTGCACATCTTCCACGGCGTCTTCCAGACAATGAACGGAGCCGTCTATCGACTCGGTGCCGCCCTGCACGCCCTCGATGACCCGGCAAGAATCGTGGCGGTGGCGGATGAGTGGATCCTCGAACCGGAGGACCCGTGGGAACGTTCAGGCTATGTGCCCAACGTGGTGTTCTGCTGCGGCGCGGTCCCCGAAGCAGACGGAACAGCGAAAATCTACTGGGGCGGAGCTGATACTGTGATGTGCGCCGGCAGCGCAGATATTGATGAACTCGTGGATGCGTGTCTGCAGCGTCCACGTCCGGCACTACCAGGTAGTAATGGAAAGTGACGTCAGGACTTAAAGAGTCTGTGTCCAAACCCCATTTTAACCGCTGATTGAAAGTCTTGGTTTCTGAAATGCATTACAAATGGCTTGGATAACCCAATCTTGACGATGCTTGCGGAAAAACAGAGCATCGGGAGGAATGGGCTAAATATTTTGCGATACTGACCATAACTATCGATAATAAAAAGAATATTTGTTTACCCAAAGTATCCCATTATGCTCTGTCCGCAAGCAAGTTTTAGATGGGTCCAAGTCTTTGTACCAGCATGAAAGAAACCAAGACTGAAATAAAACTTGGAAATTAAGTTGATAAAAAGGTTCGGCCACAGGCAAGGGAGTTTTTTCGCCTGTTTGACAAAAGTTCCGGATTGTTAATTGTCAATAAACAAAATTTACTCACTTTCACGAATTCAGGAACTATGAAAATTTGTCCTCTTAAGTAAGGTTCGGCCCCTGGAAGGTGCTCGGCCATAGTCGTCCTCCAGCCGCTCAATATCGTCCTCGCCAAAGTAATCTCCCAGTTGAATTTCAATAAAAACCAAATTTTCGGCCCCCTTATTTTGCACCCGGTGAATTACTCCGCAACCAATGTCCACTGCGTCCCCCGCACTGAATTCAAGCTCTCTGTCATTAAGAGTGACCACTGCCTCTCCCCTGACTATCAGCCAGTGCTCCTGACGGCGCTTGTGCCGCTGAAGAGAAAGTCTCTGGCCTGGTTTGACCACAATCCGTTTGACCTTGTGGTCTGGTTCATCAGCCAGTATGGTAAAACTTCCCCATGGGCGGTGTTCGGTTAACTGAATAAATTCTTTTTTTGTTATCTGAGCCACCATAGCTGTCCCTCCATCCAACACTAACACTCTTTCAACCAGCAACTTTGATAGGGGGTAAGATAAACATCGTCCTCTACCACAATATTGCTTATAATATCTTTCATTTTCTTACCCTTCAGCGCACCATCTAAATCAGAAAGACGAATACGCTGCTCTTTATCGCTCACATTGTGAAGACAAAAAACATCTCTCGTTTCCCCGTTTCTCAAAACTGCCCTTCTGACAACACCAAACAGTTCATCTGGCAAATCCAGAACCTCCTGAACGGCGTCGGGATGGAAAGCAGGCTCCTGGCTCCGTTTTCTTAACAGGTCGATATAAATGAAAAATACTTTGGCTGTAACCGTTTTAGGATCTGAGAGGAGTTTTCTTAACACCTCATCCTGAAAGCGTGCTCTGTTAATGGCCCGGTTTTGACCGGTCTCTTGCACACCTTCATAGTTGTTGCCAGTACCCATGAGGCTATGGAAATAAATGGCAGGGACACCCTGCAAACTGAGCATAATGGTCTGAGAACAGATAAAACGCTCTATCTGCCGGTTCACATCCTGAAGTTGTTTGGGATCTTTTAGAGCGTCAAAATAGGTAATATTCAACTCATAGGGTCTTTCCACGCCATTTGCGCAAGAGCGACAGGATACAAGTCCGCCAAGAGAGCGGATAGTCTGAACCAGTTCTTCAATCTCTTCTTCTTTCACTAATCCCTCTAAAGGCCGCACACCTATCCCATCGTGAGAGGCTGTAAAATTGAGGTAGGTACATCGGGGGCCAGGCGCAGTGAGTTCGGCCGCCCACTCACGCAAATACCTGGCTGAACCTCGGTGCAGTGTATAGAGTAAAAGAGGAGGCAGGCTGAATTGATATACCAGATGGGCCTCGTCTCCCTCCCCAAAATAGCTGATGTTTTGCGCATGCGGCAGGTTGGTCTCTGTCAACAGAAGAACTCCAGGCGCCAAATAGTCTGTTATGTCTCTGAACAACTTCACTATTTCATGGGTTTGAGGCAGATTAATGCACGGTGTCCCTATCTTTTTCCATAAATAGGCAATGGCGTCCAAGCGAATAATCCTGGCCCCTTTTGAGATATAAAAGAGCAGGATGTCCAGCATCTCCATCAGGACATCGGGATTGGCGTAATTTAAATCCACCTGGTCAGAGCTGAAAGTGGTCCAGACATATTTTTTTCCATAAACTGTTTGCACCTTGGTAAGAAGAGGCGTGGTCCTGGGTCTTACTACCTGAGAAAGATCAGCGCCAGGATCAACTTCTATAAAATAATCCATGGCTGGCGCAATTCCACCAATGTAATCCTGAAACCAACTTGAACAACGGGAAACATGGTTTAAAACCAGATCCACCATGAGGCGGAAGTCCTGGCTGATTTTTTTTATGTCCCCCCATTCTCCCAGAGCAGGATCAACTTTTCTATAATTAATAACAGAAAAGCCATCATCAGAGCTGTAGGGGAAAAATGGCAGAATATGGAGACATTCAATGGTCCCCTTCACATAATCCTGTAAAAAGCGGTGTAGGGTAAGAAGTGGCTTTTCTGCCTTTTTTCTCACCATGTCGCCATAACTGATAAGAAGACAAGTCTTTTCGTCCCACAGTTTGTCAGGACGACCTTGTTCTCTTAAAAAATCATACCGGGCTAACAGGAGTCCAATACGTTTCATGAGCCGCTTTTTATATTTTTCTCCATAAAGAAATTGCAGCCTTTTCTCTAATCGTTGTTTCAAGACGTCAGTAGAACTCCACATGTTCTATTCTCCATAAGATATCTGGCTTATTCTAAATATAGTGTGGTTTTAAAATTAACCTGTTTTTTACTTTAACTCAAGAGGTGGTAAGATTTTTTAATTATTCTGGAGTAATTTTCAGGAAAGCAAAAGATTAACTATTGAGGGTTAGGTGCAAGGATTGCTTTAGAATTCTTCTAACCAATTAAAAATATTGATTTCCCATATCTATTAAAGCTAGATTCTAAATGCCAGTTAAATTTTGGGAAAGTAGAAAAGACAGGAAATTCAAAGGGGCTAGATCTTACCCCTTAAGAGAGGAGAATTTGTTTTAAACTTGATTTTTTATGTTATTAATTAATATTTGCAGTCCATAGCGAAGCACTGGATAGCTATAATAGCGTTTTGCCAGTTCATAGTTGTAGTCAACCTGTTGTTGACGATATTCGCGGTTGTATAAAAGCTTTTTGGCCTCTTCTACCACGGGAGGAGTGATAAAACCATCCATTACAGGAACGCGAAATCCTTTAGGTTCAATGTCTCGCACCCATACAGGATAGCGGTTTACAATAACGGGGACTTTAAAGTAAAATGATTCCAGAAGGGCATTACCAAACCCTTCATAGATGCTAGGATAAATGACCAGATCGGCATGCAGATAGATATCGTGCAAGACGTAAATCTTTTTTCCCTGACAATTGACATGGCGCCGATAGTTGACCCGCTCCCCAAAAAAACGGATGTCCACTCCCACGGACTCGGCCAGGGCCATCAACTGTTCTTGATACTCTGAGCCCTCATCTCCGGCTGGATGAGAAACCACCAGCTTACAGCGTGGATCATTTAATCGTTGCAACAGGTTTATACTGTGCTCAATGCCTTTGCGAGGCACTACACGGGTTGGCTGCAGAATAAGTTTATCATCAGGAGAAAGACCTATTTCCTGACGCAGGTCAGCAGAGTACTCATCAGGAGGTAATGGCGGGCGATGAAAATTAATAACATTGGGAATGAGAAGAGAAGAAATTCCCTTACGTAATGCCAATTCTTCCCTGGCCGCCTGATTAATAACCACATGTTGCAGATGGAAATCACGCGGAGGAAAGGCCATGTCCAGAAAATCAGGGACACAATTGACCTGGAAGCGGCTACGTTCCCAGTAAAAATCATGGTGATGAGCTATGGCCGGCATCACGGTTTCGGAAAGAAATTCTGTAATGGCAATACCTAGGGGCAGATGCATGGGTATTGCCAGGGCGTTCTGAATGATGAGCAGAGTTAGGTCAAACTCTTTGACAAAATCATAGATGGTGCTTTTCAGATATTCAGCCAGGTCGTGGATATAGCGGGTAACTTTAGGGGAACGATGCGTACGCCCCCAGATATGTTCATTAATCCACTCGTTTGCAGGATGTTTGAAATAGGCCTCAGGAACACACATAGAAAACTTACGCCACCTCTCCAAAAGTCCGCCATACCAAAAACAGACATGGCCCTGCTCCTGTAATACCTCTGCCCATTTGGCAGCTTCCAGGGATACGCCGTCAGTCCCGGCAAAGCGAGTGGAAATAAAACCTATTCTTTCAGACATAGTGTTTACCCGTTAATAATAAAATAAAAATCAAGTTGTCACTACTCAAGCCATTTACTTTGTGTCAAGCAAGGTTAAGACTAGAATTTACAAAAGAAGCTAAGAAGTTCAGGGCAAGCGCATCTAATTTTTTATTTTATCACGTCTGCTCTGTGGGTTTCAATAGAAAGAATGTCTTTAGTAAGCCCTGCCTTTCCCGGGACAAACAAGCAAAAAAGTAAACAATTTTGCTTTATTGCTTCAAAACTTTAGTTATTTTAGCGTCAATTTAGATACGGAAACCCTGTTAAGAGGTTAAAAGGAGCCATATTTATGTATGAAAAGAGGTTACGCCAGCATGCGAGTCATATCCTCGCTGCCGCTCTTAAATCTGTGCAACCCCAGGCTGCCATTTCTGGTGCCCTGAACTATAGAGATTCCCAGTTGAAAACCGGCACCCACTGTTATGATCTCAACACTTACAAAAAAATCGTAGCAATTGGCGCTGGCAAAGCAGGTGCTGCCATGGCCGTGGCCTTGGAATATCTTCTTGGAGAACGGCTTGATGGTGGCTTGGTAGTAGTAAAGGATGCCCACACCCTGCCCACGAAAAAGATACGTCTTTTAGAGGCCGCCCATCCGGTCCCTGATGAACGAAGTATCAGGGCAGGCCAAGAGATTCTAGCGTTTGTGGATAGACACAGGTCTGAAGACACCCTTTTTTTCTTTCTTCTTTCTGGCGGAGCTAGCTCTTTACTGGTTGCGCCTGCCCCAGGTATTACCCTGGAGGACAAAAAAAAAGTAACGCGACTTCTCCTGGCAAGCGGAGCTAGTATTCAGGAAATCAATACCATACGCAAGCACTTAAGTCAGATTAAAGGCGGGCGCTTAGCCCGTCACCTCCACCCAGCTACAACAATAAGCCTGATTATCAGTGATGTGGTTGGTGATCGGCTGGATGTTATTGGCTCAGGACCGACAGCAGCAGATTCCAGTTCCTGGGCAGACTGTCATGAGATTCTCACCCGATATGACCTCTGGGACAGACTTCCGGAATCTGTGCAACAGCTGGTTTTACAGGGCCTGAAAGGCATTATTCCTGATACGCCATTTTCTGACGAAGAGTGTTTTAAAAATGTTTCTCATCACATTATAGCCTCCAATCGCCAAGCCCTTCTGGCCGCAGCCCGGGCTGCTTCCTCTCTAGGATATGCTCCTCTTATCTTAAGTTCCAGTATAGAAGGAGAGACAAAAGACATTGCCCGTGTGCATGTCAGTATAGCAAAAGAGATCTTAGAAAGTGGTCATCCAATGGCTCCTCCCTGTTGTGTAATCAGCGGGGGTGAGACCACAGTGAGCCTAAGCGAATCATATGGGCTCGGAGGCCGCAACCAGGAATTTGCCCTCTCAGCCGCTCTGGAATTGGAAGGATTAAAAAATGTCCTTATATTGTCGGCCGGTACTGATGGTACTGACGGTCCTACTGATGCTGCTGGCGCTATGGTGACAAGTTCAACCCTAGCCAGAGCCAAAAAATTAAACCTTGATGCCAGAAAGTTTCTCCACGAGCATGATGCCTATACTTTTTTTAAGCGCACACGCGAGTTAATAATAACCGGGCCTACTTTGACCAATGTCATGGACATTCATCTGGTTTTAGTGGATCAAACGAATAAGCAACCATAGCCATCATACTGAACAAGTGTAGAGGAAAAGATGATGTTTTTACTTTCTGCTGCAATCTTAGTCTCAGAGGCTGGGTAGCTGAGTCCATCTATCCTGCCCACAAAAACATGGATAACTTGGATTAATAGAGAGCTGAACTTCAAGCAATTCAGCTCGGATTAGGGGGCATAGGATTCTTTGGGACAGGCGCAAAAATAGCCCCTTTTCCAAATTTATTTTTTTTTGTGACTTTTTGCGTAGTTGGTTCGTATATATAAGTAAAAGTAAAAAGAACGGCCGTTCTAGTGGCTCAGGTTTAATCTTTAATTAAAAAAAGGGGGATTACATGTTTGCAAAATCATTCACCATGAAGGCTTCGTTAATAACTGGCATACTTTTTTTGGCTGGCTTGATCTTGCTTTTGGCCGGAACCAGGGTGCAGGCCGAAGACACAGCTGTAACCACAGAAACAGCAGTTAGCGTTACCACTGATACAGCCGTCACCACAACAGACACAGAAGTCAGTGTCGCCACCGAAACAGAAGTTGACCCAGTTGCAGAATTAACAACCGCCCTGGAACAGGTCCAAGAGGCAAGCTCGGAGCTGGAACAGGCTGAAATGACGGGAGATACAGAGGCGATCGAGCAGGCTCGCCAGCGCCAAAGTGAAGCCCAAAAGACCATGGAACAAAATCTTGCCAACATTGCCGGTGTTGAACCCGAGGATATCGCTGCAATGCGTGAAGCAGGTCTTGGATGGGGGCAAATAGCCCAGGAGTTAGGGCTGCATCCCGGCCTTCTGGGTCTAGGACACCAAAAAAACGAACCCGTTCAGGTGCAGGCACGTGTTAGAAACAAAGGAGAAGAGACACACCTTCAGGTTCGGGAACGGACGCGCGAAATGCTCAGAGAACATATGGAGGCCACTTCTCGCGACTTAAAAGGTGATTTCAACAAACATGCCCTATCTGCTGTGGATTCAAAAAGCCAAGGTATCGGTCTGGGAAGCTCAAAAACTGGTTCTCGAGCCTCACATAGTGCTGGCGGAACAGGACATGGCCTTGGCTCCTCCCATGGAAGCGGCCACGGTGGTGGTCATGGCGGGGGAAGTAGCGGCGGAGGTAGCGGCGGTGGCGGAGGCCACGGTGGTGGAGGCCATCGCTAACTCTGTAAAGGCTACAACTCTATAATTAAGTCGCAAGTATTATTAATCCGCCCCATTTCCTTTACCTTCGAAAGATTAAATATTAATGAGACTATATTTCGTAAGGTTCAAGAGAAATGGGGCTTACTAATTCAAGCAACCCAGGTTATTTTTGCTATAAATAAACCGGCAAAACTCTCTCTGACACTTACACCTAGCAGATAGCAAACTGAATATTCTCAACTTATGGATGCCTCTGACGAACAGCGCATAATCAACAAGGTTTTAAAAGGGGATACCAATGCATTCGGTATCCTCGTTAAAAGATATCAAAAACCTATTTTTAATCTCATGTATCGTATGACAGGCTCCCTTGATGAAGCTGCAGAGCTGACGCAAGAAGCCTTTATCAAGGCTTATGAAAAGTTGGAGCATTTTCAGCCTGGCAAAAAATTCTTCCCCTGGTTGTACGCAGTGGGGATAAACCATGCTAAAGATTTAATACGCAAAAACAAACGCCACCTATATTCTGAGGAGAACTCTGAGAAGCTGCCCGAATCAAGCCATTTATCAGACCAGCAGGACAGTATGAACGACAGCTTGGATTTCCAGCAGATACAAAATGCCCTTGTCGGGATGCCGCTAAAGTATCGCGAGGCGATCATTTTACGCTATCATGAAGAGATGTCCATGCGAGACATTGCTCAAGCCCTGCAAATTTCGGTCAGCGCCGCGAAAATGCGCGTCAGCCGCGGGCTAGAAATGCTTCGCCGAACTCTTCAGGGAGGTGAGTAATGAACAAAAATTCACCAGGTAATTTTTTAAAATCCAAAATCGATGTTTCAGGCAAAGATTTGAACGAACAAGACAAAATGAAGGAACTGCTCCACCTCACCCGAATGCTGCGAAACATGCCAGACCATGAACCACCTCCAAATCTGGCGGACACAGTCCTATGCTCACTTGAACCAAAAAAACTCTCTGTCTGGCGACGTTTATACCTTTGGGCTGTTTCTCCGCGTTCTATAACCATTTCCCCGGTGAGACTCATACCTGCTGCTGCGGTCTCTCTAGGCCTTATACTGTTTGTACTCTTCAACACATTGTCAGGCCACAAAAATCTTCTCAGCGAAAACGAACGAGGAGAGGACCTCGTTCCTGTCACGTTCATATTGCATTATCCACAGGCGCAGGCTGTCAGCGTTATTGGCTCATTCAACCGATGGAATCCGGCTGGCTTCGAAATGCGCAAGGAAAAAGAGAAGGATTTTTGGGTTTTGGAACTTAAACTCCCTAAAGGCCGTCACGAATACGCTTTTCTTGTAAACGATAAAGAGGTGGTGGCCGACCCTAACGCCGCGTTTCGCAAACCAGATCTATTCGGCAATACAAACTCTATCATTTTTGTCAGCGATGGACACGAAAACTCTATTTAAGAATAGTTTGCTCACTATTTTGTGCGTATTTTTATTAGCTTTGTGGCTTAATCCATCCATGACCTACGCCCAAAGCCCAGCAGCAAACAGTAACTTAATAAACAAGGCGCGCACAGTTGGAGTATCAGAGGCTGTCTTGAACCGGATGCTTTCGCTGGGGGCGGCACATCAACTTTCTCCGGCAGACATCAATCTCTTTTTGCAAGCCTTGGTTTCTGCACAAAAAGAAAAAATTCCTCTAAATCACTTAATGGGCAAGATCGAGGAAGGCCTGGCCAAAAGGGTCCCTCCCCGGATCATAGCCCAGGCGCTGCAACAAGAAATAGACAACTATAGCTATGTCCAAGAACTGGTCCTTGGGATAATATCTGAGCCTGCGGACAAAATAATATCCAGCGAAGACTTTAATGTGTTGGTGGATAGTCTCAATTTAGGTATTTCTCGCCCTGAGTTGGCGCGTTTCATCGAGTTGGCCCCTTCAGCACCATTGTCCATGCTGGCTATCGCAGTGGAAAATCTAGCGTTATTGAAGCAGATAAATTTCAATCTGGAACTCGCTGAACAAATTCTCTTCACCGGCTTGCGTTTCAAATGCTTTACACCATCGTGGCGTTATCTCGCCAGGGTGATTGCAGCCGCCCGGGAAAGGGGCATTTCAGACCAGGATATTGCTAAGATAACATTGCAGACTATTCGCAAAAAGGACGATTTCAAAGGCCTTATGAACTCGCTCGGATTTACTGGTCGCAATTTGCGCCATGGGCCAACTATGGGGCAACCTGATAATACACAGCCACCACAATAGTGGTACTGAGTCTGTGGCCAAGCCCCCATTTTAGCCGCTGATTGAAAGTCTTGGTTTCTGAAATGCATTACAAACGGCTTGGGTAACCCAATCTTGACGAAGCTTGCGGGAAAACAGAGCATCGGGAGGAATAAGTTAAATATTTTGCGACATTGACCATAACTATTCGATATCAAAAAGAATTTTTGTTTACCCAAAATGTCCCATTATGCTCTGTCCGCAAGCAAGTTTTAGTTGGGTCCAAGTCTTTGTACCAGCATGAAAGAAACCAGGACTGAAATAAACTATGGAAATTAAGTCGATAAAAAGGTTTGGCCACAGGTTCTCCTGTATTTAAAAAAGACTAAACCAGCAGACAAGGCCAATAAACTTAAGATACCCCCCCAAAAAGAGGAGGAAGTTCATGTGCCAAAAACTCCAGTTATTAGTCATCAGTCTAACCTTGTTTCTATGCGCTTGCTTGCCGAACGGCAAACGATTTCTCGTTGAGGAGCGTTACGAAGAGGGCATCCACGCTTTCGAACAAGTGCTCCAGGAAGACCCGGAAAACCATAAGGCAAATTATTATATAGGTCGTTTTTACCTTGCCCAGGAAAAACCAGACAAGGCTCTGCCCTATTTGCGCCGCGCCGTACAACTTGCTCCAGACAAGGCAGATTATCATTTTTGGCTTGGAGTTGCCTATTGGGCAGTCAGGGATTTTGAAAATGAACGCAAAAGCTATCGGCAAGCTCTTAAGCTGAACAAAAACCATGTCCCTGCCAGGCTTTATCTTGCCCACAACCTTTTGGACAATGGCCAGTGGGAAGCGGCCCTGAAAGAATATGACAGGGTGTTAAAAAACGATCCGTACAACCCAGAAGCACTCTATAATCGGGGGTTGGCACTCAAAAAATTGGATAGACCAACAGAGGAAATCAACGCATGGAAAAAATATCTAAAGTATTATCCGAGAGGAAGATGGGCACTACAGGCCGTTGACCATCTTAACGCCCTCGGCGACTTCTCATATCGCAACTTCACCATTGGTTACCGGCGGGTTACCCTGAAAAACATTTCTTTTGCACCCGGAACCGACAAAATCCTTCCCGAAGCAAAACCTTCATTGAAGGTTCTTGGCGGCATATTGAGCATCAATAAAAAGATTGCCCTAAAGATCATGGGGTATAAAAAAGGCGATCCTGTTCTGGCAAAGGCAAGAGCAAAGGCTGTGAGAAATTATTTGTTGAAAAATTTTCCAGATATTGATCCGACTCGCCTCACATACGATGGATATGGCAGGGCTGAGCGAGTTAGGTTCAAAAATAAAACATATTTTATTGACGAATCTATTTCCTTTGTTACCTTACGAAAATAAGCTAATTTATAGGACTAAGATTCTTCATGAACTGGTGGCCACTAATAAAGAAGCAGTCCCGCTTGTCAGCGGGACTGCTTCTTACATATCTTTAGCTATCATTTTTACCAGTCTGAGAAGCTGATTAGAAAACCCTGCCTCGTTATCATACCAGACAATCAATTTAATCATGGTCTCGTCCATAACCCTGGTGCACAGGGCATCAACCACCCCACCATGTATGCTCCCGTTAAAATCAATAGACACCAAAGGCTCCTCAGTATAACCCAGAGGACCATTAAGCGGGCCTTCCGCGGCAGCTTTTAAAACCGCATTAACCTCTTCCGCAGTGGTCTTCTTTTCCACTTCGGCTACAAAGTCCACCAAGGAAACATTGGGGGTAGGAACGCGCACGGCCATTCCATCCAGTTTACCTTCGAGTTCCGGGATCACTTTGGTCACTGCCTTGGCCGCTCCAGTTGTAGTTGGAATCATGGACATGGCCGCGGCACGGGCCCGGCGCAGATCTTTGTGTGAGCCGTCCAAAATTCTTTGGCTCATAGTGTACGAATGAACAGTGGTCATTACCCCGTGCTTAATACCAAAATTTTCATGAATAACTTTAACTGCCGGGGCCAGGCAATTGGTAGTACATGAGGCGTTGGAGATAATCTTATATTCCGGCTTGTACTCATGATCATTAACGCCCATAACAATGGTGACGTCAGGATCTTTTCCTGGCGCACTAATAACCACCTTTTTGGCCCCACAGGCCAAATGTTTTTCACAACTTTCTCTATCCCGAAATTTGCCAGTAGTCTCTAAAAGAATATCTATACCATAATCTCCCCAAACCCATTCTCCTGGCGCCTTTCTGGTCACATAGACCTGGCTACCTTCTAAAATAAAACCTTCTTCATTGGCCTTTACCTGGCCGCTAAAACGGCCATGCACAGAATCATATTTGAGCAAATGGGCTAGGGTGTTGTTATCGGCCCTGGCATTTACCATGACCAGCTCCAGATCCTTATTACCAGCCAACAACCTGGCCATATAGCGTCCAATCCGACCAAATCCATTGATGCCAATTCTCAAAGCCATGTTTACCTCCATTTGAGTTTATGGGTTAATGAGTAAATGAGTTTATGGGATATGAACAGATATGGTTGTTGGCCAGCAAAATCAAAAACACCAACAAAACCATCCACCCACTCATCTACCCATCTGCCCATTACCCAACTACCTTATTGGATGAACCAAGTACATGCTTTATTTTATGTTGAACCATATCTTTAACAGCCTGCCTGGCAGCCCCCAAATATTTACGCGGATCAAACACACCAGGGTTCTCCTTGAGATATTTTCGAATGACCGCGGTCATGGCCAAACGAATATCCGTATCAATATTAATCTTGCATATACCCATGCTGGCAGCTTTGCGCAAAAGCTCTTCCGGTACTCCCTTTGCGCCAGCCACATCTCCGCCATATTGATTACACATCTCTACGAACTCAGGCAGCACAGATGAAGCTCCGTGCAAAACCAAGGGGAATCCTGGCAGCATGCTGGAAATCTTTTCCAGACGTTCAAAATCTAATTTCGGTTCTCCCTTGAACTTATAGGCTCCGTGGCTTGTTCCAATGGCAATGGCCAAAGAATCACAACCAGTGCGCTCCACAAACTCCACGGCTTCATCTGGATCCGTATAGATACTTTCTTCTGAGCTGACTTCATCCTCAACTCCAGCCAAGCGGCCCAATTCGGCCTCCACCCACACCCCTTTATCATGGGCATACTCAACCACCTGCCGTGTCAATGCGATATTCTCTTCAAAGGGAAGATGAGACCCATCAATCATCACCGAGCTAAATCCCGCATCAATAACTTCCTTACAAATTTCAAAATTTTGTCCGTGGTCCAGATGCAAAACAATAGGCAGATCCGTCTCCTCTAAAGCAGCCTCCACCAATTTAATTATATAATTCTGGCCAGCATATTTGCGCGCACCTGCAGAAACCTGCAGGATAAGAGGAGACCTTTCTTCCTCTCCAGCCATAATAATGCCCTGGATGATCTCCATATTATTTACATTAAAAGCACCAACAGCAAACCCCTCTTTATAGGCCCGGGCAAACATTTCCTTGGGAGATGTTAATGGCATAATCTTTCCTCCTTGTTAAAAAATTTCGCGCCGCCAAACCTAACTAGGTCGTTCATCCTTCATTTATATTCCACTTCTCCAACTCCTTTAACAATTCCCAATTAGTCAAATCAAATTTTAGAGGAGTCAGAGTAATATATCCTTTTGAGAGAAGATAACGATCTGTATTTTCCTGCACCTTATGCATGGGAATCTCTCCCCCCAGCCAGTAATAGGATCGTCCCCTAGGATCCTGGCGATGATCATAAAAGTCCTTATACGCAACATCTGTTTGCGGACAAATTTTTAACCCTGCGCATTCATCAAGATCTATGGCTGGAAAATTCAAATTTAATACACAACGCTCAGGCAGGCTACTCCAAGAAAATTTGGCCACAAACCTGGATACCCACTCTGCCTGATCTGTCAGGTCCTGGGGGGAAAAATTATCAACAGAGACAGCCAGGGCGGACAGACCTACCAAGGCCCCTTCAGTAGCCGCTGAAACAGTTCCGGAATAAATTACATCTACGCCTACGTTAGCTCCGTTATTTATCCCTGAAATTATCAAATCTGGTCGGCTGGATAAATAATGGCTTACAGCCCATTTTACACAGTCCACAGGTGTCCCGGAAAGCCCTAACCCCCGGAAACCGTCTTCTTTTATTTCCTTTACCCGCACAGGAGAAAAAATAGTTACGGAGTGACCCACTGCGCTTTGTTCTGTAAGTGGCGCCACCACACAAACATTATGCCCGGCCTGAGTCAGTGACCGGTACAGACATCTGAGACCGACGGCATGGATACCATCATCATTGGTCAAGAGAATGTCCATTTTTTTCATAATAACGAATTCCTGATTACATAGTTTTTATTGCTTGCTTCCTAATCCATGCTTGATTAAGCTAATCTCAGATTTTTTGACTATAGAATCTGATGTGCAATTAACTCAGGACTCAAGGATTGGCAACAGAAGATGAAGAAAAAAATATATATACAAGACTTAAAGCAAGGCCAGCAAATAGCGGATATATTTGTTATTACCTCGGCCAGACTGGCCCAAGCCAAAAACGGTCCTTACTGGCAATTATCCTTTCAGGACAAAACAGGGCAGATACAGGCCCGAATCTGGAGCCCGTTAAGTCAGAACTTTCCGGACTTAAAACCCGAACAATTTGTCTTTGTCCGAGGCAATGTTCAACTCTTTGGCGATACTTTGCAAATCAATGTTGAGCAGATGGAGTTCCTTGATTTAGACCAGGTAGACCTGGCCAATTTTGTGCCGGCGAGTAAAACCCCACCTGAAGAACTTTATGCCCAACTTTGCCAGCTTTTGAAACAGGAACTTAGTTTTCCAACCTGGAAGAAACTTAGCAAAAAAATCTTTTCCAATCCTGAAATCAAGGAGGCCCTGCTCAATGCCCCGGGAGGAAAATCTATCCATCATGCCTATATGGGCGGACTTTTGGAACACACTTTAGGAGTATGCAAAATCTGCCTTTCCATCTGTGATTTATATCCGGGATTGGACCGGGAAATTCTTGTTTTAGCCGCCGCTTTACATGACTTGGGCAAGGCCTTTGAAATTAGCCCGGGGTTAAGCCGCGAATACACAGATCAAGGCAAACTTCTGGGACATATCTTTTTGGGCTTGGAAATCTTGGAACCACATTTAAAAAAACTGGGAGACGTTCACCCTGAACTCATCCTTCATCTCAAGCACATTATTATCAGCCATCACGGGGAACTCGAATTTGGCTCACCCAAACGGCCTAAAACTCACGAGGCGTTTGTTCTCCACTATGCGGACAATCTGGATGCAAAGATGAACACCATAGATCAAGCTCTTGAACCTTTGGGCGAAGATGATAGTAACACCCCTTACTGGTCAGATTATAACCGCTCCCTGTCCAGGCCCGTGTATCGGCCACTGCGTACCCCAAAAGAGACTAACTCCCCAAAAAATAAAGAAAAAAGGACAAATCGATGTTTATTACCTTTGAAGGCATAGAAGGATGTGGGAAAACCACCCAGGTGAACAAGCTAAGAGAATATTTTGAGTCTCAGGGTAAAGATGTTCTCGTTACGTTAGAGCCCGGTGGGAGCAGGTTAGGCAAAACACTGCGCAAGATTTTGTTGTCCATGGAAAGCCAGGACCTGACCAAAGAGGCAGAACTTTTTCTTTATCTGGCTGACCGGGCCCAGCATGTCGAACAGGTTATCCGCCCGGCTCTTGCCAAGGGCCAGATTGTCATTTCCGATCGATATGCTGACTCGACCATTGTCTACCAAGGCTATGGCCGAGGGCTGGATCCTCAAACTTTGCATTCTTTTAATGAAACTGCCACTAAAGGCTTATGGCCCGACCTGACAATTCTTCTTGATTTGCCAGTAGAAATTGGTTTGAAACGGGCCGTGACCAGAAACATTCAAAAAAAACTAACAAAAGATGAGGGCCGATTCGAGGCGGAGAGTATTAAATTTCATAATAGAGTCCGGGAAGGCTACCTGACCTGGGCCGCGCTTAATAAAAACAGGTTTGTGATAGTGGACGCCACTGGCGAGATTGACGAAATTTTTACACAGATCCTTAATAAAATAACAAGGTTTGAAGAGAAAGAATAGAGTGCATATCAAATCAGACTTGAAGCTCCAATTAAAAAAAAATTTAGTTCACTTTACTCACTCACAAATAAAGGAGAAACATGCAACCAATTCGCTCAAAAGATAATTTTTTGGTCTTTGGTGCGCCATTGATTGAAGAAGATGAAATTACCGAAGTTGTGCACAGCTTAAAAACTGGCTGGCTGGGCACCGGCCCCAAAGTAGCAAAATTTGAAGAAGATTTTAAAAAATATAAACAGGCTCCTTATTCTGTCGCTCTAAATTCCTGCACTGCTGCACTGCATTTAAGCCTTATTGCCGCTGGGATTGGCCCGGGGGACGAGGTCATTACTACCCCCCTGACCTTTTGCGCCACAATAAACGCCATTATCCATAGCGGAGCCACTCCGGTTCTGGCAGACGTAGACCCCGAAAGCATGAATATCGATCCTGAGCAAATAGCTTCCAAAATCACCTCCAAAACCAAGGCTATTCTGCCAGTCCATTTTGCAGGCCGGCCATGCGAAATGGAACCCATAATGGATTTGGCTAAAAAATCTGGACTAATGGTCATTGAGGACTGTGCCCATGCTATCGAGTCTGAATACAAGGCCACTCCCTGTGGTACGTTTGGTGATTTTGGCTGTTTTAGTTTTTATGTAACCAAAAACGTAGTCACTGGTGAAGGGGGGATGGTTCTCACCCAAAAGGAAGAATACGCCGCTAGGATAAAAGTGCTGGCTCTGCATGGCATGAGCAGTGACGCCTGGCGTAGGTTTTCAGATAAAGGATATAAACATTACCTGGTTACAGAAGCAGGGTTTAAATACAACATGATGGATCTACAGGCAGCCATAGGACTACACCAACTAAAACGGGTGGAAGAAAACTGGCTCAAGAGACAATCTATCTGGCACACATACAATAAAGCTCTGGAAAACTTGCCGCTGACCCTGCCTGCAGACCCAGAACCAGAGACCAGACACGGCTATCATTTGTATACAATTTTAATTGATAAGGAAAAAGCCGGTATAACCCGGGATGAATTTCTTGAGGCTATGCATTGCCACAATATAGGCACCGGGGTCCACTATTTAAGCATTCCGGAACACCCTTATTATCAGAAAAGATTTGGCTGGAAACCAGAAGACTACCCACATGCCATGCGTATTGGTCGGCAAACTGTTAGTCTTCCTCTCTCTGCCAAGCTAAACGAGCAGGATGTCCAGGATGTTATTCTGGCCGTAAAAACCATTTTAACGAAAGAAGGTGCAAACTAACCATGTCCTCCCAGGTTACCGGCCTTGTGCTCACATTTAATGGCCAACGCCATCTCAAAGAATGTCTAAAAAGCCTAAACTTTTGTGATGAGATCCTGGTTGTGGACTCGGAAAGTACCGACCAAACAGTGGCCATTGCCCGAGAATACGGTGCTAGAGTCATTGTTAATCCCTGGCCGGGCCCGGCCAAGCAATTTGAGTTTGCCTTTAAGCACATCAACACCCCCTGGGTTGTCTCCCTGGACCAGGATGAAATTCTCTCTCCCAGGCTCCGGCAAGAAATAGTCGCGGCTTTGCAAAGGCCAGAGGATTATACCGCTTTCTACTGCCCGCGCACCTCTTTTTATTTTGACCGCTTTATCCGCTACAGTGGATGGTACCCAGATTATCTGCTGCGAGTCTTTCTTCTGGAAAAGACTTATATCCATACATCAGGACCTCATTACGGATTCCGTACCAGAGGAAAAACCAGAAAGCTTCGCGGTGACATTATTCACTATCCATACAGAAATCTTAAGGAACACATGGACAAGATTAACTATTACACACAAGTGGCAGCTGAAGAGATGTTCGCCCAGGGGAAAACAGCATCCCTGCTCAAGGCCCTGGGACATGGTCTGGGCAGATTTTTAAAGCTCTATATCTTAAAAAGAGGCTTTCTGGACGGCAAGGCAGGATTCATTCTGGCCATAAATTCTTTCTTTTACGCCTTTCACAAGTATATTCGTCTGGCTGAACTCCACACAAACAAAAATGAAACCCAAAATTAAAATTTTTAAAAAAAGTTGTTGACAAACAAACTTGAGACCTATAAATAGACATTCTCCGTTGGGCGGGGGCGGATAGCTCAGTTGGGAGAGCATCGGCCTTACAAGCCGAGGGTCACAGGTTCGAGCCCTGTTCCGCC
>NZ_CEYAEZ010000040.1:0-22284 GCF_982781345.1 Desulfovulcanus sp. | reverse complement strand
GATGCTCTGTTTTTCCGCAAGCTTCGCCAAGTTGGGTTACCCAAGCCGTTTGTAATGCACTTCAGAAACCAAGACTTTCAATCAGCGGTTAAAATGGGGTTTGGCCACAGACTCTCTTAGCGAAGTGTAGAGATAGTAGTAGCTTATCAGAAGTCCGAGACTCGTTTCGGGGGCTAGAATTTTTAGAAGTTACAGGCCTTCGCGAACAAGAACAAAAACTACTTCCATATGCCATGTCTGTGGGAACATATCAACAAGGTATATCTTACTCAGTTGCCAGCCCTGATTTAAAAATTTCTTCATGTCTCGGCAGGTATTGACCACATCACAGGATATCCAGACCATCTTTTCTACATTTGCCAGATAGTCTATCTTTTTCCATAAGTCAGGGGTGCCAGTGCGTGGGGGATCAATAATAATCGCTCGAGGATCAAATTCTTTCACTTTTTGCCAGGGTTCTTTTTTTCTCAAATCATGGGCTCTAAATTTTACAAGGTCTAAACCCAGCTTTCTGGCGTTAACCTCCCCGGCCTGTGCAGCCTCTTGGCATCCCTCGATAGCCAAAACCCTGTGCCCTGACCGGGCCAGAGGAAGAGAAAAATTGCCGGCCCCGGCGTATAAATCGGTAATTCTGGTATAGTGTCTCAGTTCCTCGACAACTAGCGAAACCAGGGTTTGGTTTTGTAACCAATGGGCCTGAAAGAAGATATGTGGAGGGAGTTGTAATTTTATGTTGAATTCAGGCAGAGAGAAGTCAAGCAGCGTTTTTTCACCCTGCCAGGCAATCCGGCCATCTACCGGGCTTGCAGCCACAATAAACCGGCCATTGGGCATGTGAGAAGCAAGTTTGTCCAAGCCCCGGCCCAAGGGAGTGGCCAAGAGAAGACAATCATTCAGTCTGACCAGTTCATTGGAAGCAAGTTTTTTAAAATGGGCCTTTTTTTGGTGTACATAAATCTGACCGCGAAAGCGATAACGCCAGGATTTGCGGGAGGGGATTAACTTGATCTTGTCCAGGAGGTCGGTGTTTAAACTTTTTTTTAAATTTCTGGTTAAGGCATCAATTAAAATCTTCTTTTTTATTTTTAAAATTTGAGAGTTCGGGGCGACGCCAAAGGTACATCCCCCGCATTGATGGCTGTGTTTGCAGGGATGTAAGCGGCGAATAGGGGATGGCTCAATAATCTTGTGGACTTTTCCCTGCAAGAAGTCTCTATTTTTTTTGAAGATTTTTACTTGAACAAGTTCATCTGGCAGTACAGGGGGATCAACAAGAATCACCTGCCCGGAGTCCAATCTGGCCAGCCCGCGTCCTCGCCAGATAAGCTTTTCAATTCTAACTATCAAATTGTGAAACAAATTGTGCAAAGCAGGTTTATTTTGTCTTTTTCTTCAATCTGTCCTGTAGACCTTTAATCAGGATTGGCCAGGCAATGGTGGCATCGCAGAGAACCTCGGCAAATTTTCCTCCATGCTCTGGAGGGACAAATTTGCCCCAGGAGATGCCTTCCTCGTATGTGCAGCCTGATAAACCGCCCCAGTGGGCTGGTTCGGGACAGATACGCAAGCCATAGTGAAATCTGCGTACTGGCAGCTCGATATCTTTAATGCGTTGACTGGTAATTTCCACGAAAGGCCCGACTTGCTGTGCCCAATTCCGGGGAACTCCCCCACCAATGGTGAAAATACCAATGCGTTTTGCTGCGCAGATGCGTTTGGTATAACTAAGTAAATCCAGAAATGGGTTAAACTGGAAGGAAAAGGTAGTATGGTCAATATTCTCCACTGCCTCCGGGGACTTGCGCAGGAGGTGCGTAGCCATGTCCAGGGCCAGTTCAGAATCTGTAAAAGCAGGGATATAAACCGGGACGTCCTTTTTAAAGGCGCTTTTCAAGATTCCTGGGCCATCTATGTTTTCAGCCAGGTACTGACCGATTTTACGACAGACTGATTCCGAACTTAAAACTTCTCCATCCTTGATAGATTCCATTACTTTGTGAATGACGTCTTCAGCATGCAGGAAATTAATTTCCGGTTCCAAGGTATCGTAAACTCGGTTAAAGCCGCACTTAAATAATTCTGTGTCATTCATGCGGCCAAATTCATACTTGTAATGCTTCAGGCCAATGGATTCAATAAAACCATGGGCCATAAGGGCTCCTGTGGAGACGACAATATTAATCCATCCCTCGTCGATCATTTTACAGATAATTTTGCCCATTTTGGCCACGGTCATTGCCCCGGAAAAGGTGGCAACAACTAGACAGTCAGGGTCAGTTACCATTGCCTCTAAAACATTTAAGGCTTCACCGAGGTTGCGACCTCCAAAGGCAGTTTTGGACATGGCAGTGAGCAGTTGGTCGAAATCCTCAATTTCATCCGGGTCTAAAGTCTCGAGCGGTTTTAAGCCAAACTCTTTTGGGTCGCTTAATTGGTTTATTTCCCTGAAGTCTTCTTTTTTATGCATTTTTTAAATAATTGGTTAAAATTTTGAAAATACATTTAACAGCCACTGATTCTGAAACAACATTGCCGGGCATGGGAGCTAGCTCACAAATATCCATACCAATTAATCTGGGTCCTGGCCAGAATTTAAGCCAGAATTCATTCAGCCAGTTGTAATCTATTCCCCCTGGCTCTGGGGTGCCTGTTCCGGGCATAATGGCCGGGTCCAGGCCATCGACATCAAAGCTGATGTAAACCGGGCTATGGCCTATAAATTTGCGGCAGAGCCTTGCAGCATCTTCAGGTGTTGGCAGGTCCCAGGGGAAAAAGGTAAGTAAATTTTTACCATTATGCTCTTTTATATACTCAGCCTCTTCCTGACATAAACTGCGGATGCCAATCTGGATTATCCTAAGCCCCAGTTCCCTTGCCCTGGCCATGATACAGGCGTGGGAGAACCTGCTTCCTTCGTACTCCTGCCGCAGATCAGCATGGGCATCGATTTGTAGGATTACAAGATCCTGAAAGGCTTTGGTATAAAATTTAAATAGGGGAAAGGAAATGGAATGTTCTCCTCCCAGGGTGAGGAAAAAGTCCTTTTTGGGATCAAACCGGCTTAGGAAGATATCCATGTCCTGGTATAAATATTCAGGTCCAGCCACATTAGTCCGTTGAAAAGGCAAAGTAATAAAATGACATAACTCTCCTAAGTCTACATCTAACCTGGGATCATAGGTTTCTATTTGGTAGCTGGCCTTTAAGATGGCCTCCGGGCCATCTTTGGTTCCGTAGCCAAAGCTGACTGTGCCTTGATATGGTACAGGCCAGACATAAACAGGCAGACCTTTTTTTTGTTCGGGTTCAAGATCGAAGAAATTAGAGTACATTTATTTTATTGGGTTTAGTTTATAGGGGCAGGCCCTTGTGCCTGCCCCTGAGCTTTTAATATCCCTGCTTCCTGCCCTTTGTTTGTACTTATGGAATAAACACTACTGCAGAAATAGTCGTTGTCCACATGCCAGCTACACCGGTAGTGACACATGGGGCTGAAGCAGAATCAATGATTTTGCCGCTCATTAGATATATTTGCCTACGCTCATCATAGTCGGTTTCCGGATCGAACTCTATGCCTAATGTGGTCGCTAGCATGGTTGAAGCCAAATCTTCAGCAAAGTCGCCGATCTCTTTTTCATCTGCCCCAAAGGCAGTGTGTTCAGAAATATATCCGTAATGGCTCTCATCAGCAGGAAAAGCCATGCCTACGGCCGAACCTACCAACCTGCCTCTTTCATTAGTGGCATTTCTAGCCATAACACAAAAAGTAATTTGTCCGGAAGCTAGATGTTTCACTCCTTCTTCCACAGAGATTAATTTGCATTTAGGTGGATAAATACTGGAAACATAGACAAGGTTTTGTTTCTCAATACCTGCATCGCGCAGAGCTAATTCAAATGACTGTAATTTATTTTTGTGTCGTCCGATTCCGGTGGTGAAAAATGCTTTAGTCGGAACAAAGGTGTTGGGAAACATTAATTTTTTCCTCCTTATGCTGGCTTTTTTCTTTTCAGGATAGGTTGTTCAATACCAATTTTTTTCAACTTGTTTTTGAATTGTTCCACCTGTTTGGGTGTCCCCTGAAAATGAACAAAAACTCTAAACCAGGGCTGATTAGCGGCAAAAGCTTTGGTGATAGAAGAAATAAATCCTTGCGTAACCAGATTTTTTTGCATTTTTTTGGCTTGTTTTAAGGTCTTAAATGCAGCTACCTGATATGTATACGAAAAGATATTTTGTTTCGTATCTGATAGATTTTTGTTTTTTTGGCTTTGCGCTGAGGATTTGCGTTTTACTTCTGACTCAGTAGCTGTATCTTTTTTAAGTTCAGGTTCGGGTAGATGTTTCAGTTTTTCATAAAACTCTAATTGCTCTGGTCTAAGGGTTTCTTGTTTTGGATCATTCTGCCTGGACTTGGATTTTGTTTCCGGCAAGATCTTAGCAATTTCCGGGACAACATCCTCAGGTTTGTAGCCACGTCCAATATAAACGCCGAGAATAAAGGCCCATACCATGGCCAAAATTATAAATATCCCTAGGTAGATAAGACCTGACAGTGTAATGTCTAGCTTAAACTTATTTTTAGCGGTCTTCTTTTTAGATTTTTTGGCCATTAAGCATCCCCGCTTAAAAGGAAGTTAAGAAACTGGGAAGTTAAGAAGTTTGGAGGATAAGGATGAAATTGAAACTATTTAAGTCTCATAAACTTCCCAACTTCTTTTTTTCAGGCACCGTGCGATGTTTATGTTGCTTAACTTTTATTTGCCTGTACAAAGTTCAAGGATTCAGTTTCTGGTTTAGAATTTTGGTCATTTGGCAATTACCATTTGTTTCGGATTTCGATATTCGGTATTTTCAGAATAAACTACATCCTTTGTGGAGCATCGACTCCCAGAAGGGTTAAGCCGTTTTTGAGTACCTGGGCAACTGCCTGAAAGAGGACCATTCTGGCTTGAATGAGCAGATTGTCCTTGGCGTTAAGCACCGGATGAACCGTATAATAACGATGTAAGAGCCCTGCAAGTTCTTGTAAATAATAGCTTAAATGGTGAGGGCTTAAAGTCCTGGCGCAAGTAGTCAGAGTGTCAGAGAACTGATCCAAGTGCTTTAAAATTGCCATGTCTTCTTCCGTGTTTAAAAGTGGAAGCAAGTCATTCAGGCTCTGGTTAATGTTGATTTCTCTTTCTTTGGCCTTGAGCATCAAAGAGCAAATGCGTGCATGGGCGTATTGAACATAATACACCGGGTTGTCCAGAGATTTTTTCTTGACCACTTCCAGATCAAAATCCAGATGACTATCACTCTTGCGGGTTAAAAAGATAAATCTGGCCGCATCAACTCCTACTTCTTCACAAACTTCAGACAAAGTAACAAACTCTCCGGCACGGGTGGACATGGCTACAGGCTCGCCTTCCCGAAGCAAGTTCACCAGTTGAACCAGGATAACCTGTAAGCTCTCCTCGTCCTTGCCCAGGGCCTGCACGGCAGCCTTCATCCTGGGGACATAGCCGTGATGGTCTGCTCCCCAGATATCCACGACCAGCTCAAAACCACGATCAAATTTGTTTTTATGGTAGGCAATGTCTGAAGCAAAGTATGTTAAAAGTCCATCTGATTTTTTTAAGACGCGGTCTTTGTCATCTCCAAACTGCGTTGATTTAAACCACAGTGCGCCATCTTGCTCATAGGCAAGGCCTTTATTTTTTAGATAGTCAAGGGTGTTTTCTACCTCACCCTGTTCCACCAGGCTTTTTTCAGAAAACCAGACCTGGTGTTCTACCCGAAAGTTTTCCAGATCTTTTTTGATCCCTTCCAGAATAGAGTGCATGGCCGCTTCCTGACACAAGGTTATGGCCTCTTGCTCGGATTTGGATAAAAGGTCATGGTTATATCGGGCCAAAATTTCTTTGGCGATATCTTTGATGTATTCCCCTTTATAGCATTCATCAGGGAGGGAAACCGAGCGGCCGCAGAGCTGTTGGTATCTGACCCATACTGACAAGCCCAGCAGACGCATCTGGCGGCCAGCATCGTTTAGATAATACTCGGTGTGGACATCGAAACCTGTAAAGCGCATGATCCGCGTCAAGGAATCACCAAGGGCAGCGCCTCGGCCATGACCAATGTGCAAAGGGCCGGTAGGATTGGCTGAGACATATTCAATCTGAACTTTTTTGCCTTGGCCTAAATTCGAGGAGCCATAAGTGTCTTTTTGTTCAAAAATCTTTTTGACAACCTCATGCCAGAAACTTGTTTTAAAGAAAAAGTTTAAAAAGCCAGGACCGGCCACCTCTATTTTTTCCAGGTCCGGGCAAAGCTTTAAAAGTTCATCTTTTAAGCTTTCTGCCCATTGCCTGGGATTTTGTCCCACTTGTTTGCAGGTAACTAGGGCAATATTAGTCGCCAGATCTCCAAATTTTTTTTCTTTGGGCGGCTCCAAGCTGACTTTTTCGGGCCAGCCAAGACCCCTGGTAGTAATAATTTGTTTGAGTTTATCTTGGATGTATTTTTTGGCACGCATTTTTTAGACTGTCCTTTTTTGCTAAATTTTTTGGGTATCCTCTAGAGTCGCAATGGATATAACCTCAATTTTGTCCTTGTCGTCAGCCAAAATTTGGCCAACCATGCGTGACAAGACTCCCTTGGGTCCTATTTCCAAAAATTGATTGCCGCCATCTGAGAAGATGGCGCGAATGATTTGCACCCAATAAACAGATGAGGTCATCTGCCGGGCCATGATTTTTTTTATCTTTGCCGGATCAAGCTCTTTTTGTCCTGTAGCGTTAAAATAAATAGGCACCTTCGGGGCATGCCATTCAAATTTAGCCATGAATTTGGCTAACTCTTTAGCCGCTCCTTCCATCATTGGACTGTGAAATGCTCCGCTCACAGGAAGAAGCACTCCCCGTCCTTTTTGTGTTTTGGCTTTTTTTATAATCAAATTAATGGCTTCTGCATGTCCACTGACTACAAATTGGGCTGGTGTATTGTAGTTGGCTACCAGGATTTCTTGACCTGTTTCCTGTCGTGTTTCCTTGACTAGCTCTTCTACGGTCTCCTGGTTTAGTTTTAAGATGGCAGCCATTTGCCCGTTTCCATCCTGACCAGCCTCTGCCATGAGCCTACCGCGCAATGAAACCAGTTTTAGAGTGTCTTCAATATCTAAGACTTTACTGGCACATAGGGCGGAAAATTCGCCTAGGCTGTGTCCAGCCATAAAAAGCGGCGAAGGACTTAGTTTATTCTGAATAAAGAGCCATAGACTTAAGTTGACAATGGTTAGGGCTGGCTGCAAGTATTTGGTCTGGGCCATGTCTTTTGCCTCGCCATCCCAAAAAATCTCGCGTAAAGGGAAGCCGGAGATTTTTTCGCCCAGTTTCCACAGATCCATGGCATCGGACCAGTATTCAGCAAGGTCTCTACCCATGCCAGGCTCTTGGGAGCCTTGTCCTGGGAAAAGTATGGCCAGTTGTTTATTTTCAGGCATTTATCTACCTCCTTAAGAAATAAATTAAACTTTTTACTCCTACCCGGCCTAAAAGTCGAGAGTGTGGTGTTGGGAAAAATTGGGAAACGGAGAAATGGGGAAAAGAGGAAACGGGAGTGGAGGGTACATGAAACAACTTTTAATTCAAGAGTTATCTAAAGAACTTGATCAGGCAGGTTTCAGCTTAGACGCAGAGCAAACTAAAAAATTATATTCTTTTTTATCTCTGCTCATCAAGTGGAACAAGGTTATTAACCTGGTAGGACCAAAAGACTGGGTTGAAATTTTCAGAACTTTAATTGTTGATAGTTTGTACTTAAAAGACTTTTTACATTTTTTACCATTAAAAAAGGATCCTCGGACTTTTGACCTTGGAGCCGGGGCAGGCCTTCCAGGCATCCCTTTACGTATAGTCTGGAATACTGGTGAATATTACCTGATAGAGGTCAGAAATAAAAGGGCCGTATTTATGCGTAACGCTTTAAGCCAACTGTCACTACCGAAAACTTTTGTGCTTGGTATGCGCGCTCAGGAAGTGCCGGAAGAACTTCTGCCCCCAGACCTCATAATAAGTAGGGCATTCATGCCTTGGCCAAAGTTGCTGCCTCTAACCAAGAAGCTTATGCCGGATCATGGTATTGTGGTTGTCATGGCCAATACTGCCGCGCCAGAGAGTGACCAGTTAGTTCCCTGGCAAGTGAAAAAAACTTTTTCCTATGAGGTTCAAAAAAAGAAGCGTTATTTTTGGGCGTTGGAATTAAATAATTGTCCCAACTGAGAGTTTTTAAAAATAAGTCTGGTGGCTACTTCGTCGGCCAATTCTGCAACGTCCATAAGCCGTTCCAGATAATCCAGTATCTCATAACGTCTGTCTTCGGCCGAGTATTCAAAATCTTCCTCCAGCCGGCCGGATTTAAGATATTCCTCTAGTTCTTTTAAAAATTTTTCGTTGAGCATATTGTTCCTCCCGAACTTTTTTTGCCACAGGAAGGATAATTGGTCAAAATTTAAAAAAGTGAATAAAGTTCTTGACGACATCTTAAGAGATGGATAAAAGATTATCTCCTTTCGCCGGGGTGGTGAAATTGGTAGACGCAGAGGACTCAAAATCCTCCGGGCTTTAGCCCGTGCGAGTTCGAGTCTCGCCCCCGGCACCATAAAGAAAAAAAAGGCTTCAGGTGATACCTGAAGCCTTTTTTTTTGTCATTTTAAATATTATTTGATAAGAATCAAGGGAGGATATAAATTAATGTTTTAATCTTCCCGGAGACCCAGTTATTGGACTATGGACTTAAAAGATATCGAAAGCATAGCCTTAAGCTTGGAAATATATAGCCAGAGTAAGAATTCGGCTAGATTTAAGCAAGAGCTAATCCTGTTGATCCAGAAAATAAAGCAGCAGAATAAAAAAGTTGATTTTTTGCTTGAGGAAAATAATAGATTAAAGCTTCATGTACAGGAATTGAGCAAGAAAAATAGAGAACTGAATTTAACTTTGCGTCAAGTTTTGGCTAATTACCAAGCCGGGCTAAAGACTTTTTTACGTTTCAAACGTGATATCGAATTAGTCCAGAAAATGCGTTCTTTAAAAGAGCTTCCGAATATTTTAGCCCAAATAAAAGAGTATCTTGCCCTTGACGCTGTAGGTCTAATTTTATCCTCTGAGTATTTTGCGAGCTTTGTTCCTGATAAAATTTGTGTTTATCCTCAAGAGGATATTCAGAGCCAACTTTTAAATCTGCCTTCCATATCTTTGGGAGATAGTTATTACATGGGATGTATAGCCAAAGTTAAACATTTCTCTTTTTTTTGGCCTGAGTTGAACGGACAGAAAAAGGACCAGCTTAAAGAAGGTTCCTGTTTTATATATGTACTTAAAGACAAGTACAATCCGGAAAATATAACTGGAGTGCTGGCTCTCGGCGACAAGGATATCGCCAGGTACTCCCCGGAAAAAGCCACGGATTTCTTAGAACATTTTTGCTATATCTTTAGCTGTACTCTTTTGTCTGTGCGTGAGCACGAGAAACTTGATCGGGAAAAAGTGGTAGACACTCTAACCGGCATTCATAATCGTGAGTATTTCCACCGCCATGCTCCTCGTATTTTGGATTTTGCCACTCGACGAGGTTTTCCGGTTTGCCTCCTGTTTATGGATTTGGATGGATTCAAGTTGATCAACGACAATTTAGGACATAATATCGGGGACAAGGTACTTATAGAGGTGGCCCAAAGGGTACAAGCAGTAATCCGCAAATACGATATTTTTGTTCGGCTGGCCGGAGACGAGTTTCTGATTTTATTACCTGATACAGATCTTGAGCAGGCTCAGCTTTTAAAGATGCGAGTCCAAGAGGCCATAAAATCTATCAGTATTGGGAAGCTTTGTGGACAGCCAACTAACCTCACGGTTTCTGTCTCTGTTGGTCTTGCCCAATATGTTCCCGGACAGGACATCAAAGATTTTTTGAAAGTAGCAGATGATAACATGTATGCGGAAAAGAAGCAGCAAACCTAGTCCTTAATTTTTCCTTCCTGAATAAGCTTTAACAATATATCTACACACCTTGGGTCATAGAGTTTATTCCGTCCTTCTATCAATTCCTGTACAGCATCTTTATTTTTGATGGCCGGGCGAAAGGGTCGGTGGGAGGTTATGGTTTCATATACATCAGCTACAGCAATAATTTTGGCCCCAATATGGATTTCTTTTTCCTGCAACTCTTGCGGATAGCCTGAACCGTCAAGACGTTCATGGTGTTGGAGGATTATCTGGGCTACAGGGCCGGTAAAAGGTATGTCTTTGACGATTTCATAGCCTTCCTGAGGGTGGGTTTTGATGATTTCTGTTTCCAGTGGGGTCAAGTGACCTGGTTTGGACAAATATTCCAAGGGAATAGAGTTTTTACCGATGTCATGCAAAAGAGCTGCTAGGTAAATGTTTTGTATCAGTTCGTTGTCCAGGCCCATCTCCCGGGCAATGGCAGAGGCAATGGCAGCCACTTTTTGCTGGTGTCCAGCAGTGTAAGGGTCTCTTCTTTCTACCATTGCGGCCAGGGATAGAACTGTTTTTTCTAGAGTGTCTTGAAGTTTTTTTAGGGTTGCCTTCAGTTTTTGGGCTTGCTTTTTTTGCTCGCTGATATCCCTGGCAATGCCCATAATTTTGATTACTTCTCCCTGGGGATTACAAACAACGTCAATAAGTTGGGAGATCCACTTGATTTCTTTTTTTGTTTCGATACGGTGCTCGACTTCAATGCTCTGTTTGTTTTGAAGACATTTTTTTATGGCATCGACCAGAAAAGGACGGTCTAAGGAGTTGACGGTGGTAAAGAGTTGCCGGTAATGGCCGGTATGGGTAGCTGGGGTAAAACCAAAAAGCTGGGGAAAATTGGTACTCCATCTGAGTTCGTTGTTTTTTGGGTTCCACTCCCAGTTAACCAAATGAATAGCTTGTTGAGATAAGGTGGTTTTTTTATTTTCAATTTCCCTTTGGGTCAGGGCTTGGTAAATGACGGTCAGGAGTTGATCTTTGCTGATGGGCTTGGACAGAAATCTGTATATTTTGCCTTCGTTGATGGCTTTTTGGGCGGCCTCTACATTAGCATGACCAGTGAGCATGATCCTGATGGTTCGAGGATATTTCTCCCGAACTATTTTTAACAATTCACTACCTGTCATGTGAGGCATTTTTTCGTCAGATATAACCAGATCAATATCTTCCTTGGCCAAAATATCCAGGGCCTGGGAACCACACTGGGCAAAGTAGAGCTTAAGAGGCTCTTTATAGAGGTTTCTTTTAATCCCCTCTAAGACTTGCACTTCATCATCCACAAATAAGACTTTTGCTTGCATTGGCCCTCCATATCCCCAGGAATATTGGAAAGATTACTTGAAAAAGAGTCTTTAAGTAACAGAATTAAGGAAATTCAGTTTATTTTTTTATTCTGACTTGGAAAAAAAGAAAAATCAAGGATAAAAAAGAATTTATTGAAAACTTCAAAAGATGTTTGTAAAAAATTAAATATTGTATTAAAATTATGTTTAGCTTCTCAAGCGTGTAAAACTGTCAATTTTATATACAAATTCCTTGAGGAGAGGAATAGTTGCGCGTTGTTGAATAGGTAGTTCTAAAACAGACGAAAAAATTATTTTTGAACATTGCCTTAACTCCGTAACTTGTTAAGATAAGCCAAATATTTGATATTTGTCAGAGTGAATAACGAAAGCAGAGACAAAATTTTTTGGAGACAAATAAGTGAGGAGGAGAAGTATGGATAAAGGACAGCATAATATTGAAGCTTATTTTGAAAAGTTGCCTTTTATCATCATCGCTCTAGATGAGAGGTACAAAGTTATGCATTGGAATCTCATGGCCGAAAACTTTTTTGGATTACGAAAAGAGGAGGTCCTTGGTCGATCAATAGTTGACTTGACTTCCAGAATGAAGTGGAAGGAGACAATCGGCGTTTCAGTCGAGGATTATCTACAGAGTAGATGTAGTCAACAAAAAGAAATTCGATATGATCGACCTAACGGCCCCCCTGGATTTATAGACCTTAAGGTCATTGAGTTTTTGGACTCGCCTGAGCCAAACGAGCGAATGATTTTACTAGTAGGAAATGACATTACTGAATTTAAAATTATGCAAGGTCAACTGGCCCAGGCCCAAAAGCTGGAGGCCATTGGGCAATTGGCTGCTGGCATTGCCCATGAAATTAACACGCCTGCTCAGTACGTCAGTGATAACTTGCATTTTTTACAGGATTCTTTTGAGTCCATCAAAGATACTATTGACTTTTTGGTGCATAACTTTGTTGCCCATAAGGACAAATTGCCTCAGGAAGCTATCGAGAAGATGAATCAGGTTCTAGAAGAGAATGATGTGAATTTTTTTTTAGAAGAGATCCCTAAAGCCTTGATTCAATCCCTAGAGGGTATGAGTCGCATTGCTAGAATTGTTTCCTCCATGAAGCAATTTGCTCATCCGGGTACTGATGAGAAAGTCTATACCGATTTGAACAAAGCTATTGAGAATGCCCGTGAAGTATCCCGCAATCTTTGGAAATATGTAGCTGATATGGAGACTGTTCTAGACCCGGACCTGCCCCAAGTGTATTGTTATCCTGCTGAAATAAACCAGGTATTTTTAAATATGATTGTTAATGCAGCTGATGCAATTAAGCAGAAGTTGGGCGAATCTGATCAACAAGTTCATGAGCGAGGACTAATTAAGATTACCACCCGTAATTTAAAGGATCGTATCCAGATTCAAATCGCTGATACAGGATGTGGAATTCCGGAAGAGATAAGAGATAGGATTTTTGAGCCGTTTTTTACCACTAAAGAAGTAGGCAAGGGAACAGGTCAGGGATTGGCCATTGCTCATTCTATTATTGTAGACAAACATAATGGCTCTATTAAGGTTCAGTCTGAGCTTGGTCAGGGAAGCACATTTATTATAGAATTGCCAGTGGATGGATAGATGCATGAAATTTTGGCCTTTGAATTATTTAAATTTTGGTAGTTTCAGTATCTTTTGTATTTATATTATTTTTTAAAATTATAAATTATATCATCTCACCTTATTATTGAGCAAGTGGCGGGACAAGAAAGGAGATTTTCAGATAAATCTATGAAGGTACTTCAGAGTTATGGAAAAAATAAAAATTTTATTTGTTGATGATGAACCGAGAGTATTAAGTGGATTGAGGCGCATGCTCTATCCCATGCGCAAAGAATGGGACATGACTTTTGTTGACAATTCGGCCGATGCCTTGTCTTTGGTCAAGAAGAAGAGTTTTGATGTGGTTGTAGCGGATATGCGTATGCCGGTCATGAGCGGGGTGGAGCTGTTGACCAAAATTAGCAAAATTCACCCTCGAGCAGTACGCATCATCTTGTCCGGTCATTCAGATAAAGAAATGATTATGCAAACAGTGCCTGTGACCCATCAATTCCTGACTAAGCCTTGCTCTCCAAATAAGCTTAAAAATGTTATCAAAAGATGCATGGCCTTGACAAATCTGTTTAAGGACAAAAGTTTATTAGATGTAGTTGGCCGAGTTAAATCGTTACCCAGCTTGCCAGATACTTATATCCAGCTGATGAAAGAAATTAGCTCGGATAAAGCTACTCCTAAGAGTATTGGTAATATTATTTCTAAAGATGTAGCCATGTCTGCTAAAATTTTGCAGATGGTCAATTCTGCTTTTTTCGCTTTGGTAAGAAAAGTTTCTAGTATTGAACAAGCTGTAGTCTATTTAGGATTGGAGACTATAAGATTCCTTGTTTTAGGAATGCATATTTTCAATAAGCTGGAAAAACTTAAAATTGGAAAGTTTTCTTTGAAAACTCAGGTTAAACATAGTCTAGAAGTGGCTAGTATGGTTTCTTCTTTATGTAAAGTTGAGAATCTACCCAAGGATGTACAAGAGATTGCTTTTTTTGCTGGCCTGTTTCACGATTGTGGTGTTTTGATTTTAGCTCAGAATATGCCGAAAGAATATGAAGAAGCAGTAAAGTTTGCTGAAGAAAAAAGGCTGTGTTTGTATCTGGCTGAACTGGATGTTTTTGGCGTTTCGCACGCTGAAATTGGGGCTTACCTGTTAAATATATGGGGGCTTCCAGAAGAAGTGGTTAGGGCGGCGGCCTTTCACCATAATCCAATGGCAGCTTATTCTTCCCGATTGGATTGCCTGTCTTTGGTTCATATTGCTGATTGTCTGGAACAACTAAAATATCCGATGAATGTTGTTGGTCCTATCTGCCCAGTTGATAAAGAGTTGATAGAGAAACTAGATATAGAGGATAAATTAATTAGTTGGCGTGACTTGTTGGTAAAGGAGAAAGTAGGTGAATAGGGAGAAGATCCTTTTTGTTGATGATGATGTCAACATTCTGGATGGGTTCCGTCGGACTTTGCGGCGGCAATTTCAGGTGGAAACTGCTGTCGGTCCGATTCAGGGCTTGAAAATGTTTAATGACTTCGGGCCGTTTGCCGTTGTGGTAGCTGATTTAAAAATGCCCAAGATGGATGGCATTGAGTTTCTAACCCGAATCAAAGAGTTTTATCCTGAGACTATCCGCATTATGCTTACAGGACACGGGGATATGGATGTGGCTATAGATGCAATAAATACTGGCCAGGTGTTTCGTTTTCTGATCAAGCCCTGTAGTAAGACCAACTTAATCAAAGCCTTGGAGGCAGCCATTGAGCAGTATAGCTTAGTCCGCGCTGAAAAGGAGATAATGGAAAAGACTCTGACTGGAACCATCAAGGTTTTGACAGAGATATTGAACATTACCAATGAAGAGGCCCTGGGTCGGACCTCCCGGATTAAACGCTATGTGCGCGATATAGCTATTCATCTAGGCGAGACAGACGTCTGGTTGTATGAAACCGGTACTATGTTATCTCAGATCGGGTGTATTATTTTACCCCCAGGAGTATTGGATAAAGTGCGCACTGGGGAGAGACTAGAGGGAGAGGAATTACAACTATATATGCAGCATCCCTTTATTGCTTCTGATCTTATTCGTAAGATTCCGCGTATGGAAAAAGTTGCAGATATGATTCTCTACCAGGAAAAACACTATGACGGAAAGGGTGTACCCTTTGATCCTGTGCGCGGTGATGATATACCTTTGGGAGCAAGAATTTTAAAGGTAGTTTTAGACTTTGATCTCTTGGAAAGCAGGGGGTACTCCAGGCGCGATAGCGTGTATAAGATGGCGGAGCGTAAGGGTAGGTACGATCCAAAAGTCTTCAAGGCTTTTTTGGAAGTGCTGCAGTTGGAGGAACACTACAAAATCAAAAAGATCCACATAGAAGAATTGTTTCCTTTTATGATTCTTTTAGAAGATGTTGTTGCGTTAAATGGAATGGTGCTTCTAAAAACAGGACACGAAGTTACTGAAACTATTATTGAGAAACTTAGACTAATGGACAAAACCCACGGAATTAAGCAGCCCATTGAAGCGCTTATCCCCCCCTCAAAAATTATCAAGGAAAAGAAAAAACTTCTGGGAAAGTAATAAAAATTTTACATTAAGTATCAATTTATGTTAGTTTTTTTGTAAACTCCTTGACCTTCCAGGTGCGTACATTCTGGAAAGGGAGCTGAAGCAAAAGCTTCCCTCCCTGGAATTTGTCAAAGGTGGGATGGGTTAGATGAAAATATTTTGGTTGCTTTATCAAGCATTGAAAATTTTTTAGCATTTGTCAGCCTTGAAAATTAAGCAAATAATCCTACACGTTAGGGTCGTTTTGTTTGTTCGAGACTCTTTATTTTTGCGAAGGTTCCGGTCGGGACACAGAGAAACCATAATTTTTTTGTTTTAGCCTTCGGTTGAACTCAGCTGAAAATTAAATATTTCAGATAAGCCAGAGATATGGTATAAGAGTCTAAATAGTGGAGGGGATTAAATTAAAAATCAGAAAATCTCTAAGGAAGTTAAACCATGAGACGTTACCTGAACCTTGGATTTCTGGCTATATTCCTCATGTTATGCATGATTTCTTTTTACGCTTTGTGGAGCGGTGAGAGAGTAAGAAAGATTTTCATCGATATGAAAAATGATATTGTCCCCTCTGCCATGTTAATGTCTAAAATGAAAAGCGAGACTTTCAAAACATCTCATTTATTGATGGATTATATTATACATGGGGATGATGAAAACAAAGAAGCAATAGAAGTAAGTTTAAATGAACTTAAAAAATACGGGGAAGAGCATTTAAAATATGAAAGTGACATTGGTCTCGAAGAAAAAAGGGAGGCAGTTGAGTTAGTTGCCAAAATAGAAAATTTGGAATCGGTAGTTACTGAAATAATGATGTTAAAAGAACAGGGGATGAATCTTGATAAGATGGTGGATGAAGTAGAGAAAAGAGTTCATCCTGCTATTAAGATTCTCGTCAGACAAATAGAAAGACGCAAAAAAGAATACATGCAAAAACTAGCGTTAGCAGAAAGTCAAAGTTTGAATCAACAAAACCAGGTTGTAAAGGTTGTTTTACTATTAAGTATACTCTTTACACTCACAGCACTTTCTGTCTGGCTACTAGTGATGAAACAGTTTTCAAGGTACATAAGAGAGCGTAATTTGGCTCTGGACAGGCTTGGGGCTGAAAAGGAAAGGCTGGCAGTCACCCTTCGTAGTATTGGAGACGGAGTTATTGCAACAGACACTGATGGTAAGGTTGTTTTGATCAATAAGATTGCAGAACAATTGACCGGCTGGTCACAAGAAGAGGCCGTTGGCAAGTCCATTAATGAAGTTTTTCATATTATTAATGAAAAGACCGGGGAGCCTTGTGAGAATCCGGTTGAAAAGGTGCTTAAAACGAACAGAATTACTGACTTAGCTAATCATACAGCCCTTATATCTCGCGATGGAACTAAACGAAGTATTGCAGACAGCGGCTCTCCGATTCGGGATAAGGATGGTCAAGTTGTGGGTGTGGTTCTGGTATTTCGCGATATTACCGACCAGAAAAAAATGCGTGAGCAAATGTTCAGGAGTCAGAAACTTGAATCCATCGCTCTTTTAGCAGGCGGTATAGCCCATGACTTTAATAACATTTTGACCGCCTTAATGGGTAATATTAGCCTGGCAAAGTCGCAACTTGGTATTGATGGTAAGGTTTATGAGTTGTTAACTTCGACAGAAAATGCATCTCGCAGGGCCAGCCAATTAACCCAACAACTGCTGACTTTTGCAAAGGGTGGAGAGCCCGTCAAAGAAACCGCAACCTTAGCAACGCTGATAAAGGACTCAGCGAATTTTGTACTTGCGGGAAGCAATGTTAAATGTAGTTTTGATATACCCAAGGATCTTTGGACTGTTGACATCGATAGCGGTCAGATTAGTCAAGTCATTCAAAATATTGTCCTCAACGCTAAGCATGCCATGCCAGCTGGAGGAACAATAAATATAACATGTGAAAATTTTATTAATGATTCACGAACTATCCCATCGTTGCCCCCTGGAAATTTTGTTAAGATAACCATACAGGATCATGGCATTGGAATACCGGAAAAGTATCTTGATAAGATATTCGACCCCTATTTTACCACAAAAGAGTCGGGAAGCGGTTTGGGGCTTGCCGTATGTTATTCAATTATCCAAAAACATGATGGTTACATTATGGTAGAATCTACACCAGGCGTTGGCACGACCTTCACAATTTATCTGCCTGCCTCTCAGAAAAAAATGTCTCCACGTTCAGATGACGAGCAACTGCTTTCAGGCAAAGGCAAGATTTTAATAATGGATGATGAGGAGTTGGTCAGGGAAGTTAGTAAAGAAATATTTAGTAGTTTGGGATATGAAGTTGAGGTTGCCAAGGATGGTGATGAAATGATCGAGTTATATCAGAAGGCCAAGAGAGATGGAAAGCCCTTTGATGTAGTCATTATGGATCTGACAATACCTGGTGGTATGGGAGGAAAGGAAGCAATTAGGAAGCTGCTTGAGATCGATCCTCAAGCGAAAGCTATTGTTTCAAGTGGTTATTCAAATGACTCTGTCATGGCGAACTATAGCGAATACGGATTCAAAGCATGTTTGGTAAAGCCCTATAAACTAGAAGAAGTTAGTCAGAAATTAAGGCAGCTAATAGACTAGTCTAAAAATGTGGTTTATCGACTTTTTAAGCGGGGCCGCAGGAAGAGCGGCCCCGCTTTTTTGGCAAAAGGTTAGTGTATTATGGATTACTTTTAAGGGATTTTGCCTTTTGTATCAACTCGACCAGGCTCAAGATTTTTGGCTTTGGCGGACTGTTAAAAGTTTTTTGCCATTCCTCCTGGTCAAGCTCCTGACGTAGATAGTTCTCCACCGGAAAGTAAGTTTGCCAGCAGGTGATTATCTTGAAACACGGAAGACCACCGTTTTCATTACGACAATATGCAAAGCGGATCTGATGCCCTAACCGAGGACAACGTATTTCAAGATTGTCGTCAGGCTGTGTTGTAGGCTCGTCGTGCTTTTCTTGATTCATCCGTGTTTTCTCTGAGCCGGTTTTGGCAGGCCTTCAAGTTCTTTGAGCGACTTTTCAATTTCTTCAGCAGGCATTGCGTAGTTAGAAAGTTTTCCGCCAAGATATGCTTCGTATGCTGCCATATCAACCAGTCCATGTCCACTCCAGGTAAAAAGGATTACCTTTTCTTTTCCTTCTTCCTTGGCTTTTTTGGCCTCCTGAATTACCGCGGCAATGGCGTGGTTGGTTTCAGGGGCGGGGATAAATCCTTCGCTTCTGGCCCAGGTTACACCGGCTGCAAAGGTTTCCAATTGATGTACAGAGGTAGGAGTTACCAGGTTGTCAATGACCAGTTTACTTACAATAGGAGCCATTCCGTGGTACCTGAGACCGCCGGCATGGAGTGGAGCAGGCATGAAATTATGCCCTAATGTATGCATCGGCAGAAGAGGGGTTGTTTTGGCTGTATCACCAAAGTCATAAGCATAAGGGCCTTTGGTCAATGTTGGACAGGAAGCTGGCTCTACGGCCAGGATCTCTACCTGTTTTCCATGGATCTTGTCGCGTACATACGGGATGGCTAAGCCGGCAAAGTTACTTCCCCCTCCGGCGCACCCGATGACTACATCCGGGTATTCTTCAATCATGGACATTTGTTTTTGGGCTTCTAACCCGATAATGGTTTGATGCAGCAGAACATGGTTCAAGACGCTTCCCAGGGCGTATTTGGTCCCCTCACCGGTTACTGCAGCTTCAACAGCTTCGCTGATGGCGATCCCTAGGCTACCCGGTGAATCAGGATCAGCCTTTAAGATTTCTCTTCCAGCATTGGTTTTGTCACTTGGGCTGGCAATGCATTTGGCTCCCCAGGTCTCCATCATCAGACGACGATAGGGTTTTTGGTTGTAACTTATTTTGACCATGTACACTTCGCATTCCAGTCCAAACAGGGAACAGGCAAAAGAAAGGGCGCTTCCCCATTGTCCGGCACCGGTCTCAGTACATATTTTTTTGGTCCCAGCTTCTTTGTTGTAATAGGCCTGAGGGATAGCGGTGTTGGGCTTGTGGCTTCCGGCAGGGCTTACTCCTTCGTGCTTGTAATAGATTCTGGCCGGGGTATCTAACGCCTTTTCAAGTGCCCTGGCCCTATAGAGTGGTGAGGGACGCCACATTGCGTATTTTTCCAGAACAGGCTCGGGGATATCGATAAATCTCTCCTGGCTAACTTCCTGTTCAATAAGGTTCATCGGGAAGATTGGTGCCAGGTCATCGGCAGTGACTGGTTCCCCTGTTCCCGGATGGAGCGGAGGGTCCATGGGCGTTGGAAGATCTGCAAGAATATTATACCACTGACGTGGTATCTCAGAATCGGGCAAAACAATCTTTTTAAAGTCCATAACATCTCCCTTTTGATTAATTTGTGGATAGGCGAGTGAATGGTTGAATAGCTAACTGGCTGAATGGTTGAATGGTGAAGCGATAACCTGGTACACAAAATAAACCATTTAACCAACAAACCAATCAACTAAATTAACTAAAAATATAAAGTTGCGATGTATGAATTATTTGAGGGGGATAAATAGGAGGAATGATGGATGAAGTCAAATAGTGAGTAGTGGATGGGTGAATGGGGAGATGGGGATAGGGCGAGATGGGCGGTTTGGTGAACTTGTGTCAAGCTAATTTTTTGGATAGAAGCTCTTGTTTATGTTGGTAAACACATATTAGAGCCTGCAGCCGAACCTTTTACCAATTAATTTTCATGGCTTATTCCAGTCTTGCTTTCTTTCATGCTGGTACAAAGACTTGGACCCATCTACCCCTGTTGAATACTGGCAAAGCCAGCCCAGCTTCGCTGGACTCAACTGGGTAAAAGGCTTGCTTGCGGACAGAGCATAATGGGATATTTCGGGTAAACAAATATTCTTTTATTATCGATAGTTGTGGTCAATGTCGCAAAATATTTAGCCCATTCATCCCGATGCTCTGTTTTTTCGCAAGCTTCGCCAAGATGGGTTACCCAAGCCATTTGTAATGCATTTCAGAAACCAAGACTTTCAATCAACGATGAAAATAGGGTTTGCCACAGGCTCATAAATGAATGTTGTTAGCGGAATATTAAACATGAATCGAGATTTCTGCGAAAGTATAGTTAAGCTGAACCGATTGTTTGATGAGTCCTCAATGGCTTTTGTAGATGGCTTGATTCTCAAATTACGGAGTTAAGTGATGATTGATTTACATACACATACAACTTTTAGTGATGGGGAGCTTATCCCGGCAGAACTTGTGCGCAGGGCCAAGGTAGCCGGATACAAGGGTGTTGCTTTTACTGATCATGCAGATCATTCCAATCTGGAACTAATTCTGGAAAATGTGCTCAAGCTTGCCCGAAAATACTCAGTTTACGCAGATGTTGAGCTTCTGGCCGGTGTGGAGCTGACTCATGTCCCGCCCAGCCTTATTCCCGAACTTGTAAATATTGCCAGAGAAAAAGGAGCCCAGATTGTTGTGGTTCATGGCGAGACCATAGTTGAACCTGTAGCCAGGGGCACCAACCTGGCAGCAATAGAGGCCCGTGCCGATATTCTGGCCCATCCCGGCCTTATAACTCCCGAAGAAGTTAAGTTGGCTGCCCAAAACGGCGTAGCCCTGGAAATAACCACGCGCAAAGGCCACAGCTTGACCAATGGACATGTTTTTTCTCTGGCAAAGAAGTTTGGGGCCAGCCTGGTTATAAATAACGATGCTCATGCACCAGGAGATCTGGTCAGTCAGGAACTTCGAAGAAAAATTGCTTTTGGCGCCGGTATGGATGAAGGTGACTATCTTTTGGCTGAACAAAACAGTTTGTCGATTATGCGCGAGAGAAGATAAGTAAGAAAATAAATGGTTAAGGATTGGCGAGGATTGGCTGAACAGGGGGCTCGTGTGTGGGCCGGGTGCAAATTTCCTGTTGCTTTGACCGGAGCGGGGATCTCCGTTCCCAGTGGGATCCCAGATTTTCGCAGCCCCGGAGGCCTTTGGTCAAAATATGACCCTCAGACGGTTTGTTCTGACTGGGCTCTGGAAAATAACCCTAGAGGTGTGTGGGAGTTCTTGCTGGATGCGGTGCAAATGTTTGCCCGCGCCAAACCCAACGCAGCGCACAAGGCCTTGGCCAGGTTGGAGAAAAGAGGTTTTTTACAAGCTATTATTACCCAAAATATCGATAACTTGCATCAGCAAGCCGGCTCAAAAAACGTTATCGAGTTTCACGGCAGTTGCCAGAAGTTTTATTGCAACGGGTGCCATACCGAGTTTGATCCCGGCCTGGCCTTGCAAGTGACTTCCAGGGATATACCCTGGAAATGTCATAGGTGCAGTGGAGTTGTTAGGCCGGATGTAGTCTTTTTTGGTGAGCAGATTCCTGTGCAGGCTTTAATCCAGAGTCAGGACTTGGCTGACAGGGCTGATTTGCTTGTAATTGTAGGGACTTCAGGTGAAGTAGCTCCGGCCAATACTTTGCCGTATATAGTCAAAAGGCATGGTGGCAAGGTAATTGAGGTCAACCTGGGCCCGACCAATTATGCGGGGCTTTCTGACGTGCGTATTGATGGACCGGCCGAGGAGGTCTTGCCCTTTATGGCTGATTTGATCATAAACTGAAAGGGTGAAGATGTGCGTGCAAGTAGTTTGGCTTTCCGGGGATTTTTTTGTGATATAATTTTTATAAAAACAACATGTTAAAACAAATTAATATCTAAAACTCAACTTTCTGAGTTAATTTGCGAGCGCATTTTCTTCAATGCTAACAAAAAGTTGGACACATCTAAGG
>NZ_CEYAEZ010000039.1:0-22877 GCF_982781345.1 Desulfovulcanus sp. | reverse complement strand
TTCGTGCCGCAATGACATACATACACTCCTACCTTGGCCATCTTTACCTCCTTAAGATGTGAAGTAAGTTCACAAAAGCTTCCGTCAGACCGGATACCTTCAAGTATTTTTGTCAGTGTGTAGACACACCCCATGGAAAGTTTTCAATCAAAGCCTTTTTTGGTTTAGGAACGATCCTGCTGTAGCCATAGGCATACGAAATAAAAGCTGTGTTACTCTTTCTGAATTATTATTACGTTAAAATAATTTTAGTGTCAAATAAAAATCAATTATTTTTTTTCGTGTAACGGTGGATGGGTGGATGGGATGATGGGGTTATTTTAATGTTGGATGTTTAATGCTTAATGTTGAATGAAAAAGAAGAGAAAAGGGCGTATTGAAGAGGAAGCTCTGAAGTAGAGAAAATGAGAAGTTAGGTGGGGTGGGTTGGTTAGGTGAGTGAGATGAGTAGGTAGGATGGTCAGTGGATATGGGATTCCATAGTAGAATTTTCCCCTGATTGCCGCCAGATTCTGGATTATTACCACTGCACAGAGTTTCTGAACAGGTTTGGTTCCTAAATTATGACAAAATTTTGCTAAACATGAACAAAAAAAGAGAAAACAATCAGCAGATGGAATACCAAAATTAAGGCTTCTCAAAAATTAGTGCAAATAGCGGGTGCGTCCGATCGTATGGGATAACGACTCTACAGTGCTATTGAGTCTATGGCCAAACCTTACTCAGAGGACAATTTTTCATATTTTTTTCAATCCTGATTTCTTTCATGCTGGTGCAAATGCCTGGACCCATCCAAGGCTTGCTTACGGGCAGAGCATAATGGGGCATTTAGGGTAAGCGAATATTCTTTTTATTGTCGCTAGCTATGACAAATAGTCCCAAGATATTTAGTTTTGTCGCCCCGATGCTCTGCTTATCCGCAAGCTTCGCCAAGATAGCTTACCCAGCCCTTTGCAATGCTTTCAAGAAACCAGGATTTTCAATCTGGTGGTCAGGATGGGGTTTGGCCACAGACTCTATTATCTGTAACCTAGAGCTGTCATTGCTTCCGGGGAGAGAATATATTCCAATTGATCTTTGGGGATAAGATTTTTTTCCCGGACTATTTCTAGCACGCTCTTGCCCGTTTTTTGTGCTTCTTTGGCTACTGATGTTGCCTGCTCGTAGCCGATGTAGGGTAAAAGCGCGGTTATTAGGCCTGGGCTGTGATGAGCATAGTGGGCGCAAATTTCTTTGTTGGCAGAAATTCCCTGAATACACTTTTCCCGGAAAATTTTATTGGCCTGAATCAGCAGGCTTAAAGACTCAAGGAGGGCATGGGCTAGAAGTGGCAGAAATGGATTTAATTCAAATTGTCCATTCTGACATACTTGAGTCACAATAAAATCATTGGCCATGACCTTGATGGCTACCTGGCCCACTGCTTCGCAAATAACCGGATTGACTTTGCCTGGCATGATGGAAGAACCGGCCTGGACCTCTGGCAGTTTTATCTCCCGCAAGCCTGCTAAAGGGCCAGAAGACATTAACCGCAGGTCAGAGCTAATTTTAAACAAGTTGACAGCATGGGCTTTTAAAATGCCAGAGACTTCTACAAAGGCATCCATATTCTGGGTGGCGTCAACCATGTTTTCAGCACGTGCAAGGCCAAAGCCTGTTTGTTCACGCAACTTTTCAATTACCAGAAATATGTATTTTCTTGGCGCTGTAAGGCCGGTACCAATAGCTGTCCCTCCTATATTCACTACCCGCAGTCTTTCTTCGCATTTAAATACTCTCCATCTATCCCTGGCAATGGCCTCGGAAAACGCGGAAAACTCTGCCCCCAGGGTCATGGGAACAGCATCCTGCAGTTCAGTGCGCCCAATCTTGATAACATCACGAAATTCGTTTTCTTTGTCTTGTAAGGCGGCCTGTAACTTGGCAATCTTTTTTTCCAGGTCTCGCAGAAGGCTAATGGCAGCTATTTTAATTGCAGTGGGATAAACATCGTTGGTTGATTGATGTAAATTGACCTGGTTAATGGGGTGAACGAGTTTATAGTCGCCTTTTTCACCTTCCAGGATTTCAATTGCCCGGTTGGCAATAACTTCATTGATGTTCATATTGGTAGAAGTTCCTGCGCCGCCCTGCAGGGCATCGACCACGATCTCCTCATTCAGTTTTCCAGAGCAGACATCCTCGCAGGCAGAAATTATAGCCTCGCCTGTTTCTGGTTTCAGGTAGCCCAGTTCCAGATTGGCCCTGGCACAGGCCTGTTTAACCAGGCCCATGGCCCGGATCAGTTCCGGGTGAACATTTAGGCCGGATAAGGGAAAGTTTTCTTTTGCCCGAAGAGAATGAATCCCAAAATAAGCATCTCGGGGTATCTTTTTTTCGCCTAAGAGATCGTGTTCAATGCGTATCATTTAAAGCACCTTTGAAACTTTTTTTGCAAAGGGAATTAGCTCGTCCAGCAAAGCCCGCCTTTTTTCTTCCGAGATATCACCTTCCCAGAAAACAGTGATTTTTTCGGTCAAAGTTCTCTTTTCAGGTCGCACGAACATCTCTTCTCCATGGCCAGCCAGAAAGTGGTTGCGCCTGCCCAGCACTTGAGCAAAATATACCCTGCTCAGACCAAACCGCGCACACACCTCTTTGGCCTTTTCCTCTAATAGTTTTTTGATTTCGTTCATATCCTGCATCTCTTGAGAGCCTGTGGCCAAACCCTTTAACTAAATTTAAGTTTCGTGGTTTATTTTATGCTGGTACACTTTTAAGTTGAGTAAGGTGAGTAAGGAGGGTATCAATAATGCCTTACTCAACCTACTCAACTACTTACACACTCAACCACTCAACTAAACTACAAATGCTGATCTCTTTCCCCGGCCTCTTCTTTTTGCAGTAGCTCTTTGACCTGCTTCGCTGCCTGGGGCACGTGTTCATCCAGCCATTTTAAGTAGTTGGGGATAATCACTTTTTCCCCGATTTCTTTTACTCTGGGCGAGGCATAATCCAGGAGGTATTCTTTAAAAGTAAGGATGCCATTGCCAATACAAAAGTTTTTAACAGTTGCATGCTTGGCCAATGGCATAAAATTGTCACCTGTGCGGCCTTCACGGTAACAGGCAGTACAAAAAGAAGGTAAATATCCATCTTTGCACAAATCATAGATGAAGTCGTCCAGGCTACGAGTGTCCTGAATAAGAAATTGCTGCTTGTCAGGAATATGCTCTTTTTTCATCTCAGCATATCCACCAACGGCAATTCTGGTACCGGCATCCATCTGGGAAATTCCGCCTTTTTGTATAAGGTCCCTTCGCAGGGCAGGAGCTTCTCTCGCGGTTAAAATTGACCCTGTATATGGGCACATCAGGCGGATAATAGCGACTATTTTTTTAAAGTCTTCATCATCCACAAGATAGGGAGAGTTTGAGGTGATAGGAGTGTTTACTGCGTGTTCCAGGCGTGGGTAAGAAATGGTATGAGAGCCTACGCCGAATTCTTTTTCCAGAGACATGGCATGATAAAGTAGCCCCAATAACTCAAAACGCCAGTCATAGAGCCCGAACAAAGCCCCGATAGCCACATCATCAATGCCTGCCTGCAGGGCCCGGTGCAGGGCGAATTGTCGCCACTTATACTGGCCCTTGAGAGTGTTGGCAGGATGCATTTTATGATAAGTCGGATGATGATACGTTTCCTGAAAGACTTGATACGTGCCAATGCCCACAGCCTTTACTGCCTCGTATTCATCGACAAACAAAGGTGGAGCATTGACATTGACCCGTCTAATCTCTCCTTTTCCATTTTTTATACTGTATATTTTTTCTATGGTTTTACACATGAATTTGTAGTCACTTGCAGGGTGTTCTCCGTAAACGACAATAAGCCGTTTCTGGCCCATGCCGGTGAGGACTTTTATTTCCTCTTCCAACTCTTCCATGGTTAATGTTTTTGTGTGAACTTCCTTGTTGCTGTGCCTGAATCCGCAATAGGCGCAATTATTTACACAAGGGCTGGAAATATAAAGGGGCGAAAAAAGCACAATCCTGTTGCCATAGACTTTGCACTTGATCCAGTTGGCAGCTTCGAAAATAGCCTCCCATAGCTCTGGATCTTGCACGTTGGTGAGAGCACCTACTTCTTCGGGAGAAAGCATGGCCCCGGTTAGGGCATTTTCTTTTGCCTTGGAAACTATTTCCAGGATTTCTTTTTTATCCGGATTTTTTTTCTCTTCAATGATTTTCGATATGTTATCATCATCGATGAAATCCTCCCAGGGACAATCTTCTTCCCATTTCTTGATTCTGGCCAACCGTTCTTCTCGCCATTCCTTTTCTTTTGCGCTCAGCATATAGAAACCTCCTTAAAAGTGAAAAATATTAGCTCAAGGCCGAAAGTATTTATGTGCCTGTGGTCGAACCTGTTTATCAGATTAATTTCCATGGTTTATTCCAGTCTTAGTTTCTTTCATGCTGGCACAAAGACTTGGACCCATCTAAAACTTGCTTGCGGATAGAGCATAATGGGATATTGTAAATAAGCAGACACTCTTTTTATTATCGATAACCATGGTTAACATCGCAAAGTGTTTAGCCCATTCATCCCGATGCTCTGTTTTCCCGCAAGCTTCATTAAGATTGGGTTACCCAAGCCGTTTGTAATGCATTTCAGAAACCAAGACTTTCAATCAGCGGTTTAAATAGGCGTTGGTCACAGAGTCTTAAGGGTTGTATGGTTGAGCAGGCAGCTAGGCCAGCAACAACAACTACAACCCTTTCAACATTATCACTGTTACTTTGTTATTAAAATGGATTTGACTTCTACCTGAGGAATCATGCCTAGTTTGCCGGTGAGGGCACCTATTTGATCTGTATTGGCTTCAACGATTAAGGAAATTACATTTACCTTTTTCTCGCGATAAGGCACTCCCATACGCCCAATAATCATTTCGCCGTATTCAGTTAAAATCTCGTTGACTTTAGAACTGGAAGATTTCCTGTCCTTGACGATGATGGCTATTACGCCCATTCTTTTGTTCATTTTAACCCTCCAAAAAATAAAACCCGACCAAAGCAAATGCCTGCAGGCCGGGTAGAAAGCGAGATTTATTCACACTAACCCTTGGGTTCAGGCTTGCACCCTTCCCGCAGGCAAAGGTTTACTTTTCGATAACCCTAGAACATTAACATGCTCCCTTGCAGCAGCTTGAGCCGATAAATCGGCTCAAGCTTACTGCTAGTTGTTGTTGATAGAAAACCGTTTTCCTGTAGCTGCCTTTTTATTATTTTTATTGCTCTGCGCATGGCCTTGCACATTTCTTTAGAGATAGAGGGTCTGCCTGTCTCCTTGGGCTGGATGAAGATAAAAAGAAGCTTTTCAGGGAATCCATTAGCCAGTTCAGTCCTGGCCAGGGCTTGAGTCAGGGGTCTGATCGTTTTTGATTGCTCTGTTAACCAGGTGAGGTTTTGCCGGAAGGTCTTATAGTTCCAGCAAAGGATGCGCCCCGGATTTACCCCCAGGCAGAGCCCCTGGACAATAATGGCCAAACTTGCTTTGTAGAACCAGACGTCCGCTTTTATTGCCTCTTCAGCCAGGTAGGCGAGGCGGATGTTGTCGCCCAAGTTATCCTGTGCGAGGGCTTCCAGAATATAGCATCCAACCCCCATATCTCCGTCTAAAATGTTGCCGAGACCGATTATAGATATTTCGCACATATTCGATATTGTATATAAAAATCATAATCGTATTACGATTTACTTCGACCTTAGGTAAAGGAAACGAACTTGGCAAGCTTTTTTTAAAAAAATATTTTTTTTGTTTTCTTTCTATAAATTTTTGTTGACCTTCTTGACAGATAAATTTTTATTTTTTATGCGCAAAATTATAAAATTTTATAAATGATTTAATTTTTTTTGGTTTTAATCCAGGCAAACGAGTTTGGGGCTAATTTAAGATTACTGAGGGTCAAGGGGGTGTAAATTGAGAGCTTCGAGAGCCAACCTTCAGGCTCTAAACTCAAATTTGGTAAGGGCATTTTTTATTTTTAGGACGCATCCTAACGGAGGAGGGTATCATGTCCGGATGCAGAGCCAAAACGGCACCTAAACTTACGCCGGTAGATTTATCGGCGATAATACCAGAGGAGGAGGGGACCATGAAAAAAATGGAAGATGTGATGTATCTGACCAATGCCCCGAGAAGTGAGGACCCGGACAATATTTATTTTGTCCAGGTGGATCTCACCAAGTGTCAGGGGTGTGGAGTGTGTGAGGAGCATTGCCCCACCGGCGCTATTCAGGCCATTAATGATGATGGCATTCACCAGGTAGTCAGTCCGGCAGCGTGCATGAATTGCGGGCAATGTTTGCTCAATTGTCCTTACGGCGCTATCTATGAAGGCGTTTCTTATGTGGACGAGATTTTTGAAAAGTTGAAAGATCCGGACACGATAGTTGTGTCTATGCCTGCCCCGGCTGTTCGCTATGGCCTTGGAGAGTGTTTTGGCTATCCGACAGGCACGTATGTAGGGGGCAAGATGCATGCTGCCCTGAGGAAACTTGGTTTTGATTACATCTGGGACAACGAATGGACCGCAGACGTAACCATCATGGAGGAAGGTACAGAGCTTATCGAGCGGGTTAAGCATCCAAGCAAGGACAAGCCATTACCACAGTTTACGTCATGTTGTCCGGGGTGGGTCAAGTTTTGTGAGACTTTTTATCCTGATCTCTTGCCCCATCTTTCCACATGTAAATCCCCCATAGGGATGCTTGGCGCTCTGGCCAAAACATATGGCGCCCACGAGACGCATATCCCTGGCCAGAAGATTTACACCGTATCTATCATGCCATGTATCGCCAAGAAGTACGAGGGGCTCCGACCAGAGATGGGCGATAGTGGCTTTAAAGATATTGATGCCACTATAAATACCAGGGAACTGGCCTACATGATCAAAAAGGCAGGAATTGACTTTAAAAGTTTGCCCGACCAGGAACCTGACCCTGCACTAGGTATGTCCACGGGTGCTGCGACAATCTTCGGCACCAGTGGCGGAGTTATGGAAGCAGCTCTTCGCTTGGCTTACGAGGTTTTATCCGGTCAAAAACTTGCTAACCCTGACATAAAAATTGTGCGTACCCATGAGGGCATTAACACCGCTGACATTAAGGTTCCGAATTTCGGAATAGTCAAAGTGGCCGTTGCCAGTGGACTTCAGAATGCCGCCAAACTCTGCGAAGAAGTTCGGGCTGGCAAGTCTCCCTATCACTTTATTGAGATTATGACCTGCCCTGGCGGTTGCGTAAACGGTGGAGGACAGCCTTTGGATCCGGATATTCGCGAAGAAGCTTCACTGTTTAAGTGCATGATTGCGAAGATAAACAAGAGATACAGAATGCGAAAAGTTTGTTGTTAGGAAGGAGGGTAAACCATGAAAAAAATGATAAAGATGACCAGACGCAGTTTTCTTAAGGCTGCAGGCATTGCTACCGGCTATATGGTCTTGGGGTTTAACATGACCAAAGAGGCCGTAGCCGCAGCCATGGAGTTCGTGGCCTTGCGTCAGAAATCTGTTTATGAAGCTGATGCCAAAATCTATAAGATCAGAAAGTCACAGGATAATCCCATGGTCAAAAAACTCTACGATAAAAAGCATGGCTTTTTGCATGAAGGACCATGCGGACATATGTCTCACCGCCTTTTGCATACCAATTACTATGATCGTAGCGCCAGGGTTAAGGCCTTGAAAGAGAAGGGTATTGAGTTGGCCCTTTAATCTTATTCAAATAGAGCAGCCTGAGGGGAGGACTAGTTGTCTGAACCAAAGGGCGTTTTTCTGCATCGCGATTTTGTTAAAGTTTGTTAAAGATAGATTCTTTCCCCTGCCTGTTTGCCCTTTCCTTTGTACTTTGAGATAGATCCAGGATTCAATAATAAGTCCCGTACCAATAACTGATATCATTGACTCAACTTTCCGAGTTAAATGGAGAGCACATTTTTTCAATTGTAATGCATTTTAGAAAAAGTGCTTTCCAAAAGCGTAGAAGTTATGGTGTTAGACAGCTAGGGAAGTTGAGAGCCTGGGCTCTAACCTTTTTATCAACTTAATTGTCCTGGTTTTATTTCAGTCTTGGTTTCTTTCATGCTGGTACAAAGACTAGGACCCATCTAAAACTTGCTTGCGGACAGAGCATAATGGGATACTTTGGGTAAGCAAATATTCTTTTATTACCGATGGTTATGGTCAACATCGCAAAGTATTTAGCCCATTCATCCCGATGCTCTGTTTTTCCGCAAGCTTCATTAAGATTGAGTTACCCAAGCCGTTTGTAATGCATTTCAGAAACCAGGACTTTCATTCAGCGGTTAAAATAGGGTTTGGCCATAGGCTCTTGAGCCATTGAGTTTTTAAGTTAATAAAATCGAGATAATCTCCGGAGGGGATTAGTTTCAGGTTTTTTGTAGGGAGGTTGTACTCATACATCCATGCCGTAATATTTGGGCCGTTCTCAAGTTTAACGCTAACTTTTTTTCTTTTATATTCATGTGGTTGAGGGTAATCTTTGGTACACCCCTCGTAAGCATCAAGCTTGTTTAAAACTTTTTCTGGCCTTCGCAAGAAGTACACTTCCCCAAGGACTCTACTTGCTGGGTCTTCAGTTAATACCGCTCCAGGATAGTGTTTAACCGCATATAGCTTGGCCTGCACATAGCCAAGACCAATAAAATCTGCATTATTAAGCAGAAAAGTATGCAGAGGATGCGCTACCTTTTGCCGCAAGGTTCCATATACAAAAAGATATTCCATTTGCTTTATTGGTCGACTCGGGTTTGGGGTTAAGCTTAAATGAAATTCCACTCAACATTGTCAGATTGGCGTGATGCAGGGCAAGTCACGAGCCGGGCACCATGATTTTGTCTCCTGGTTCCGGTAAAAAGCCACGTATATCATTGTTGGCCTGTAGGATTTTTTTGATTTTTTGGCTATGTTTTCGGCGAACATCACGTTGCAGGTGGACAAGTGCCAGGGATTTGGCCTTGGCCTCACGGGCAAAGTCCATAGCGTCATGCACGTTGTTGTGTCCTGGGACCAGGTCCTCCAGGGTGTATGCTTCGCAAATAACCATGTCACATTTTTGGGCCAGGCAAAGGCACTCTTTTGTCGGTCTGCCGTCTCCAGTGTAAAAAATACTCCCATTGCTGGATGTTATTTTTATCCCGAGACAGTCTTGGGGGTGTTTTGTTGGGGCAAAAGCCAGAGAAAATAAAGCCAAATCAACGGTTTTGTCGACCTCTGCCTCTATGAAAAGTATTGGGTAGGTAAGCTTTGGCCATAGAGAGGGATAGGCAAGACCTACGGAAGCTGTGACTAAGTCTTCAATGCCTGGTTGGCTGATGATGGTCAGGGGCTTAGTTCTTTTGTGCTCATAAAATCTTAACAAAAGAGCAGGCAGGCCAAAAAAATGGTCGCCATGAAAATGAGAAATCCAAATTGCGTCCAGAGTAAGCGGGTTCGGACTAACCTGCCAGTAAGCAGAAGCAGCAGTAAAACCCAGGTCGAGTAACAGGCTGTAGGTATTATCTTCGGATTGGACCAAAATTGAAGTATTGGCCAGGTTTTCATCAAAGGCCTCGCCTACTCCGCAAAAGATGACTTTCATTTTTTCCTCCTGAACAGATTTTCAGGATAATCGTTTCTAATTAAGGGGTAAAAATTACGGATTAAGAATTAAGGATTAAGGTGTACGACCACCAAGGGAAATAACGGTCTGCCACGCCATAATTGGCTTAAACGTTTTTAAATAAACTTCAAAAAGAACGGTGTAAACATACGGGGGTAACCTATTTGCACCACTCTCTTAAAGTTTAATATTTTGCTAACTTCTGCTTAATATTAATAATATCAATACCTTCAAATCTTTCTCATACATCTCTCTTATCCTTTAATCCTTAAACCTTATCCCTCAAAAAATCCGCGTGGGTCTGCGGTTGAAATATTAACCTGAAGCTTTAAACTTGTTCTATTGACAATTTGTGTGTTAAAAGATTAGTTAGCTTTTTTCCAAAAAGCGAGAGTGGCGGAATTGGTAGACGCACTGGACTTAGGATCCAGCGGCTTGGTCCGTGGGGGTTCGACTCCCCCCTCTCGCACCAACTAAACTAATAATATTTTTTTGCCGTGAATTAGCCATGGTTTCGTTTGTGAGCGGCATTGCCTTTTGCGTACAAACAACCCTATAGCCAGCTTTGTGGTAAACTAAAAAGTTCGTGGCAAATTAAAAAGGAGGATAGGTTTTCCATGGATTATAAAGTTGAGGAGTTATCCTCAGTCAAGAGAAAAGTTAATGTACAGGTGCCAATTGAGGAAGTGAACGCTGCCATTGCTGCTACTGTTGCCTTGTACCGCAAGGATGCTGATATTAAAGGCTTTCGCAAAGGTAAAGTGCCCTCCTCAATTATTGAAGGTCGTTTCAAAAAGCAAATCTATAATGAAGCGACAACTGATTTAATCAATTTACACATCAATGAGATCTTAAATGAGATGAAACTGGTCCCTTTGTCCAGGATCGATGTTGATGCCAAAGAGCTGGTAAAGGGCCAGGAGTTTAATTATTCTTTTAGTTTTGAAGTTGCCCCGGAATTTGAGCTTCCTGAATATAAGGGTCTGGAAGTAGAGGAAGAAGAGGTTGAGGTAAATAAGGAAGAGGTAGAGGCAGTTATTCAACGTTTGAGAGAAAGACTCGCCGAATTTATTATTGTTGAAGAAGACCGTCATCCGAAAGAAGGCGATGCAGTGGTGATTGATTTTGAGGCCTATAAAGACGGGGGGCCAATAGAGGGAGTCAAGGCTGAAAATTTTCAAATGACTTTGGGCGAGGGTGGTGCCCTGCCTGAATTTGAAGAGATAGTCATGGGCTTGAAGCCGGGCCAGAGCGGCGAGGGCGAGGTCCAGTTGCCAGAAGATTTTATCAATAAAGAATTGGCTGGCCAGAAAGTGCTGATGAAAGTTACTCTGCATAATATAAAAGAAAAGAAGCTCCCGGACATAGATGATGAATTGGCCCAGAAGGCTGGCGGTTATGATTCTATTGAGAAGCTTAGAGAGGCAATTGAAAAGTCTTATGTGGCTACCAGGAAGGAGTTGACCAAGAGCGTGGCCCAGAAGAAGCTTCTGGATGAGTTGAAGGCAAAGGTTGATTTCGAATTGCCTGAGTCAATGGTGAAAAGCCATATTGACCAAAAGATTGCCGAGCTTAGGGATAAACTTGAGCGCCAGGGCAAAAGCTTCGATTCCCTGGGCAAGAGTATGGAAGAGCTGGAGAAGGAATTTCGCCCCGAAGCTGAAGAGATCGTAAAATCTCAAATATTTTTGTTGGCAGTGGCCCAAAAAGAAGAGTTGACTGTAAAGCCCGAGGAGCTGGATGCTCAACTACAAAAAATAGCTTATGCTACCGGGCAGGATTTTGCGACCCTGAAAAATTTCTATGAGCAGAACAATCTTATGATTGCTTTGAAAGATAAGGTTTTGGCTGATAAGGCCATGGAGCTGATTTACGAGAACGCCAAAATAAAATTGGTTCCGCAAGTCAAGGATGAAGAGGGGGAAGAGCCCTCTAAAGAAAGTGAATCTGAAGAAGAATAATATTAACCGGGCAGGGTCTTTTGCCCTGTCCGGATTTACCTCTTCTGATACCTCCTTTTTCCTCAGTTCCCAGCCTTTTGATTTCCTTCATACCAGCTTTAAAATCAGGATTTTTTCTGTTATGATTTGGGTGTTTTTTATTCTGGCATTTGAGCTAAAATGATGTTAATTTTTTGAGATAAAGTTAAAAAGCTAGAGAGATTCCTCTAGATCTCAAAAGAGAGTCGAACAAAAAAGGAGAAAATATGTCATATTATAATATCCCTATGGTTATTGAAACAACTGGCAGAGGTGAGCGGGCCTACGATATTTACTCAAGGCTGCTTAAAGACAGGATTATCCTTTTGGGTTCTCAAATCGATGACAATGTAGCCAATCTCATCTGTGCCCAGCTTTTATTTTTAGAATCAGACAATCCGGAAAAGGAAATAAATTTTTATATCAATTCCCCTGGTGGGTCTGTCACGGCGGGGATGGCTATTTATGATACCATGCAGTATATTTCATCCCCGGTAGCTACGTTGTGTCTGGGCCAGGCAGCGAGTATGGCTGCCCTGCTTTTGGCGGCCGGAGAAAAAGGGATGCGTTACGCTCTGCCCAATAGCCGTATTTTGATTCATCAACCCATGGGTGGATTTCAAGGTCAAGCCACAGATATTGATATTCAGGCCAGAGAGATTATTCGTCTTAAAGCTATCTTGAATAATATCTTGTCCAAGCATACGGGGATGGATGTGGCCAAGGTGGAAAAGGATACCGAACGTGATTATTTTATGAGCGCTACCGAGGCCAAAGAGTATGGAATCGTGGATCATGTCCTGACTTCGAGGGCCGAGATAGAGAATTTAGACACTCAAAAGTCAAAAAGCTAAGGGCTCAATGTGGCTGATTGAAAGTCTTGGTTTCTGGACTATATAATGCTGTCCCTTTTGATTGTCTTGTCCGTAAGGCAAACAGGGGCAGGTGTGATGTTTTTAAATCTTAACGAGGTGAGTTATGGCGGACGAGAAAAAGCCTTATCTTTATGATTTATGTTGTTCATTTTGCGGGAAAGGCCAGGAAGAAGTAGAGCGTTTAATTGCCGGGCCTGATGTATATATTTGCAATGAGTGTGTGGCCCTGTGCGAGGAAATTATTGCTCAGGACAACATTAAGGAAGACCTGGAGGACGGAGAAATTCTGCCTCCGGCTGAAATCAAAAAGGCACTTGATGATTACGTTATTGGCCAGGATGAAGCCAAAAAGGTTCTTTCTGTTGCTGTTTATAACCATTATAAGAGGATTCAATATGCCAGTCTTAAAAGCGATGACGTGGAACTGGACAAGAGTAATATACTTCTAGTCGGGCCTACTGGTTCGGGAAAAACCCTCTTGGCCCAGACTCTGGCCAGGATTCTCAAGGTTCCCTTTGCCATTGCCGATGCTACCACTTTGACTGAGGCCGGTTATGTGGGTGAAGACGTGGAAAACATTTTGGTCCAATTGGTCCAAAATGCCGACTATGACCTGGAGGCAGCCTCCAAAGGTATCATATATATAGATGAAATAGACAAGATTGCGCGTAAGGCCGATAGTCCATCCATTACCAGGGATGTCTCAGGAGAAGGTGTCCAGCAGGCCTTGTTGAAGATCATTGAGGGTACCGAAGCCAATATCCCACCCAAGGGAGGGCGTAAGCATCCTCAACAGGAATATATTCGGATAGATACCTCCAATATCCTGTTTATCCTCGGAGGAGCTTTTATTGGCTTGGAAAATATTATCCAGCAGCGCTTGCAAGGAAGCACCATGGGCTTTGGCGCCAAGATCAGCAATAAAAAGAAGATGAGCTCGGATGAGCTTTTAAAACAGGTTCATCCGGAAGATTTAGTCAAGTTTGGCCTTATTCCCGAATTTATAGGCCGTATTCCTGTGATTACCTCTTTGCAGGAACTTTCAGAAGAGGATCTGGTTCGCATTCTGACTGAGCCCAAAAATGCATTGGTTAAACAGTATAAAAAAATGTTTGAACTTGACAATGTGCGGTTAAAGTTTACTAAAAACGCATTAAAAGCTATTGCCAGAAAGGCCTTGGAGAGAAAAACAGGAGCCCGCGGTTTAAGAAATGTTATGGAAACAATCATGCTTGATATCATGTATAAGATACCATCCATGAAAGGTGTGCGTGAATGTTTGGTCAACAAAGCCGTTGTAGAGAATAACCTGGAACCTTTGATTTTCTATGACCAGGAAGTAAAATCAGCCTAGAAGGGGGCGGGTATTGCCCGCTCCTCTCTAACCGTTTATTTGTTTACCACTCCTGTTTCATCTCCTTTGAATCCACTATAAAATTTTAAGCTCCAAATGGAGGGAGAATGGATCAAGTTAATAATTTTGATCAAGATAATAGTCCCGAAGAAATTTTTTTGCCGTTGATGACCCTTAGAGAAGTTGTCATGTTCCCGGGGAGCATTGTTCCCTTGTTTGTGGGGCGTGAGAAGTCTATTAAGGCCATTGAGTCAGCTCTGGCTGATTATGATAAGAAGATTTTTTTAGTCGCTCAAAAAGATCCTAAAATTGAGAAACCCAGCAAGGATGATCTTTTTGCCTGCGGGTGTGTGAGCAGGGTTCTCCAGATGTTCAGGCTCCCGGATGGAACAATCAAAGTCTTGTTCGAGGGGTTGTACAGGGCACGCATAGAGCTTGAAGAAGTAGATTTCTCATCCCGAGTTCCCCTGGTGCGGGTTATTCCTCTTCAGGATATAGAGGTGGACGATTTAGAGGCTGAGGCCCTGGTGCGGGCCACGCATGAGGCCATTGAAGAATATGGCAGGATTAATGCCAAAATGGCCAAAGAAACAATATTGTCCATGTCTTCCATCAATCAGCCGGGGCCATTGGCCGATGCTTTGATGCCTCACTTGAAGCTGGATTTTCAGAAAAAACAAGAGGTCCTTGAAGAGATAGACCCTAACAAACGTTTGGAAAAGGCCTATGCTTATTTACAAGGGGAAATAGAGGTCTTTTCTCTTGAGAAGAAGATCAAGACCAGGGTCAAAAAGCAGATGGAGAAAAATCAGAGAGAATATTATCTTTCTGAGCAGTTAAAGGCCATTCACAAAGAAATGGGTCGAGAAACCGATCCTAAGGCTGAATTGGATGAACTGGAAGAGAAGGTTAAGAAGAAGAATATGCCAGAGGCTGCCAAGGAAAAGGCCCTCGAGGAGATCAAGAAACTCCGTATGATGCCCTCCAATTCGGCCGAATATACAGTTGTACACAATTATGTGGACTGGATTTTGGCCTTGCCCTGGAACGAGCTGAAAAAAACAGAAATCGATATTAGGTCAGCAGAAAAGGTTCTCAATGAAGATCATTTTGGCCTGGAAAAGCCCAAGGAGAGGATCCTGGAATATCTAGCAGTACAAAGCCTAGTGGACAAGATCAAAGGACCTATTCTTTGTCTTGTGGGACCGCCGGGAGTAGGTAAAACATCTTTGGCCAAGTCCGTGGCCCGTGCCATGCAAAGGGATTTTGTCCGTTTGTCGTTGGGAGGGGTGCGCGACGAGGCAGAAATAAGAGGACACCGCCGGACCTATGTTGGTGCTTTGCCAGGGAAGATTATTCAAAGCCTTAAACGCACCAAATACAACAATCCAGTCTTCTGCCTGGACGAAATAGATAAGATGAGCACTGATTTTCGGGGCGATCCATCTGCTGCCCTGCTTGAGGTTCTGGACCCGGAGCAAAATTATGCCTTTAATGATCATTATCTGGATTTGGATTACGATCTCTCCAATATCTTTTTTATAACCACGGCCAACAGCCTTCATTCCATACCTCTGCCTTTGCAGGATAGAATGGAAATAATAAAACTTCCAGGATATCTGGAGACGGAAAAAAAGGAAATAGCCAGGCATTTCTTGTGGCCGAAGCAGTTAAAGCAGCACGGATTAACCAAAGACAATGTTTTTATTTCAGACGGAGCTATTCTGGAGATTATTCGTCGTTATACCAGAGAGGCAGGGGTGCGGAACCTGGAGCGGGAAATTGCTTCCATCTGCCGCAAGGTAGCAAAAAGATTAGTGCAGGGTGGGGATGTGAGCAAAAAGGTTCAGGTCAGCAAATCCAATATAGGCACTTATCTCGGGGTGCCCAAGGTGCGCCATGGAGAAAGGGAAGAAAAGCCTTTGGTCGGCGTGACCACTGGATTGGCCTGGACAGAGGTCGGCGGGGAACTTCTCCTTGTGGAAGTGGCCTTGATGCCGGGTACAGGTAAGGTTGAGATTACCGGGAAACTTGGCGAGGTGATGCAAGAAAGCGCCAGGGCAGCCCTCAGTTATGTCCGTTCAAGATCGGATATGTTCGGACTTAGGCCAGACTTTTACAAGGAGATAGATATCCATGTCCATGTACCGGAAGGTGCAACTCCTAAAGACGGTCCGTCAGCTGGCATAACCTTGGCTACCAGTTTGGTCTCAGCCCTTTTGAATTTACCGGTGCGCAACGATTTGGCCATGACCGGCGAGATTACTCTTCGCGGGCGGGTATTACCTATTGGTGGACTAAGAGAAAAACTGTTGGCCGCGCGACGGGCTATGATTTCTGAAGTCATAATTCCGGAAGATAATGAGCGTGAACTGAAAGAAGTACCAGAAAATGTGCTCAAGGGGCTAAAAATTACCAAAGTAAGGCATATGGATGAAGTTCTTCCGCAAGCCCTGCTGGGTACGACACCTGACCACCTGTTTTGCGGACGGGAGAATATTTTCCCCCTGGCACAGAAGCTGCTCAAAGAGGAATTTAGAACTCAGGCACAATAGGGATAGCAATTATACGGTTTTTTGGTAAAGGCCGGAATTCTCGGCCTTTATTTTTGCGTGATAGATTGCCTGTAACTATTCTGACGAAGAAAAAGGGCTGTCTACTTTGCGTCTATGATCAAACCTTTTTTCGAGGTCGAGTTTTATAATTTTTTTCAATTCTGATTTCTTTCACGCTGGACCCATCTATAGCTTGCTTGCGGGCAGAGCATCATGGGGCATTTAGGGTAAACGGATATTCTTTTTATTGTCGATAGTTATGGTAAACAGTCCCAGATATTTAGCTTTGTCATCCCGATGCTCTGCTTATCCGCAAGCTAAGCTCAAGATGGGTTTCCCAGTCCTTTGCAATGCATTCAGAAAACAAGGGTTTTTAATCTGGTAGTCAAAATGGTTTTTGGCTACAGGCTATCTTATTTTTTAGATCATATGTTTCACGGATTTAGGTTTTTACCTATAAAAAGGAGGAGAATGAAATGCTGTCCAAAACCATGGAAAAGGCTTTGAACGAACAAGTCAATGCTGAATTGTACTCTAGCTATCTCTATCTTTCCATGTCAGCCTACTTTCAAAACCTTAATTTGAGCGGATTTGCATCATGGATGAAGGCCCAGGCCCAGGAAGAGCTGTTCCATGCCATGAAATTCTATAATTATGTCTATGAACGGGGTGGGAAAGTGGTCCTTCAGGCTATTGTGGCCCCGCCGACAGAGTGGGAATCCCCTTTGGCTGCCTTTGAAGCAGCTCTGGCTCATGAGCAGAAAGTTACTGGTTTGATTAATGATTTGGTCAATTTAGCTATTGAAGAGAAAGATCATGCTACCAATAATTTTTTACAGTGGTTTGTTAGTGAACAGGTAGAGGAAGAAGATAGCGTGGGTGAGGTGGTGAATAAGATCAAACTCATTGGCCAAGCCAGCGGTGGGTTGTTTATGCTCGATCGAGATTTAGCTCAGAGGACCTTTACCATGCCACAGGATAATGAGAAGAAGTAGAACAAATCCCGGAGGCCGTCGGACTTTGCCAAACTTGCTTGTGTATGAAATGTTTAACTTTGTCTGTCCTAAATGTCATTGACTGTTTTGAGTTGGATTTTTTCTGATTTACATTTTATCTACACTGTCTACACGAGGATCGAAGTTGAATCGTTTGTGGGTAAAATTAAAAAGATATCTCAGGTACTGGTATTTAAAAATTGTTAGGATCAAGGCCCCACCCCATTCAACTGCTTTAGGCTTAGCCGTGGGCGTTTTTGTAGGTTGTTTACCTGTTATACCTTTTCAGACCGTAGTGGCTCTAAGCCTGGCCTTTGTTTTCAAGTGTAATAAAATAGCGGCTGCCCTGGGGACCTGGGTGTCCAATCCGGTGAATGTCCCTTTTTTTTATTATGGTCTGTATGTAGTCGGTAAGTTTCTCGTGCCCATAAGTGATGTATGCTATGACCCAAATCAACTGGCTCTGGCGGATATGCTCAAACTGGGCTGGGACCTAGTGGTGGTTATGATGGTTGGAGGGGTGGTTGTGGGAATTCCAGCAAGCCTGGTCACCTATTTTATGTCTTTGCGCTTTATCAGAATGTATCATGACCGACGTGCAGAGAGAAGGCGCCTTAAAAGGTTAAAGAGAATATGACCAGGTGCAGACCGAAAAAGAGCTTGGGCCAAAATTTTTTAGTAGATAAGAATACTGCCCGAAAAATAGTTCACCAATTGGCACTGCGCCCTGAAGATACTGTGCTGGAAATTGGTCCGGGCCAGGGAGCCCTGACTCAGTTTATTCATGGTCAGGTAGAGGAGTTCATTGCTTTAGAGAAAGATTGGCAATTGGCTTCAGAACTGAAAAAGAAGTGGCCAGACCTAGACCTAATAAATGGAGATGCTCTTTTATTTTATTGGGCCAAACTTAAAAAAGTAAGGCAACTCAAAATTATTGGCAACCTGCCTTATAATGTTGCTTCGCCGATAATGTGGGACCTTTTTAGCCAGCTGCCTACATTTAAGCGGGCCGTATTTATGGTTCAGAAGGAAGTGGGCTTAAGACTTGTGGCCAGGCCAAAAAATAAGACTTATGGAGCATTGTCTGTGTGGGTACAAAATTTTGTCCGCCCGCAAATTTTATTTTTTGTTGGCCCTAATGTATTTTTCCCCAGACCCAAGGTGGATTCGGCTGTTCTTAGCTTTGAGCCCAAAAAAGAGGTTATGGGTAGAGTCCAGGCCCAAAAACTGTCACGGACAGTCAAGTTACTCTTTCAATTTAGACGTAAGCAGCTTGGTCGGATATTGAGAACATATTGGAATGAAAGGATAAAATTTTGGTTTGAAGAGCATGAGATAAGTCCTAGATTTCGACCCGAGGACCTTTCCCCAGAGCAAATTAGAAGTTTGGCCCAGGTTATTTTTTAATTTTTAAGCATTAATTTTTATAAATAGTCTTGACTAAAGCCCAGAAATTTTGTTTCTGCCTATTGTTTGCCTGTAAAAATTGATAAAGCACAAGTTCATTAGTTTACCTGGGGGGCATAATTTGTAGATATATTTTAAATTGGGGTAAACTTTTATAAAATTTGGCTTCGAGAATTTACTTGGCCAAATGGACAAATTAAGGAGGAAGACTGTAATGACAAAAGCTGAATTAGTTTCTAAGATTGCGGAGAAAACAGGGTTGACCAAAGCTGATTCCGAAAAGGCGTTGAATGCATTTTTAGGCGCTGTTGAGGAGACGTTGGTTAAAGAAGGAAAGTTGACCCTGACGGGTTTTGGAACTTTTGTTGTAGAGGAGAGAAAAGAGCGGACTGGACGCAACCCTCGCACAGGTGAAGAGATTAAGATACCTGCGTGTAAAGTTGTTAAATTTAGGCCCGGTAAGCTTCTCAAGGAGGCGGTAAAATAAAAATTTTTTAGGAGGCCCAAAATGTTGCATGGCGAAACTGTTCACAGTATGCTTCCCCAGGATCTTCCATGGTGGAGGCCTGATCACGCTATTTTTTTTGGAGTTCTTTACGCTGTAATCTTGGTTATTGGCAGTGGCTTGGGAGTAGTTTTCTTTAAATCTTTGTGTGAAACCCTGGCAGAGAAGCGAAAAAGTCAATAACAAAATAGACGACGGGAGTTTGAAGGTAATTAGAAAAAAGAAAGAGGAGCCCTAGGGCCCTCTTTTTTTTTCTTGCCAAAAAAAGAAAAAGAGGCTATAGATAATAATTTGCTTCTTTGGCGATTGTTTATATTCTCTTTAAGGAGGTGAGGTTTGTGCCAGGAGTTGTCTTAGGGGAGAATGATAATTTTGATCTGGCCTTGCGTAAGTTTAAAAAACAAGTCGAGAAGGCTGGCATTCTCTCTGAACTAAAAAAGAGGCAGCACTATGAAAAGCCTAGTGTGCAGAGAAAAAAGAAAGAGGCTGCTGCCAGAAAAAGATTGATGAAAAAATTACGTAAAATGAATCTTCTTTAAATGAAACTGGTTAAAAAGTTAGATCAAGACTTTGTGGCTGCTTATAAGGCCAAAGATGAGATTAAAGTGGCTGTCTTGCGTATGGTCAAGGCAGCCATTAAGAATAAGCAGGTGGAATTGGGCAGAGAGTTAAAAGACGAAGAGGTCCATGCTCTTCTGAGTAAGGAGGCCAAGCAGCGTCAGGATGCCATTGTCCAATTTCAAAAAGCTGGTCGTGCAGATTTAACAGAAAAAGAAAAAAAAGAGTTGGAGATTCTTCAACACTATCTACCTACGCCCTTAACTCTTCAAGAGTTGTCCTCGATTGTTGATGAAACCATAAAAGAGCTTGATGCCCAAGGGATGCAGCATATGGGCCAAGTAATGCGGACTATCATGAGCAAATATGCCGGCCGTGTTGACGGTAAAGAGCTCAGTCAAATAGTCCGTGAAAAACTTTCGTAAAATTACTCTCCTTAAATATGGAATCCAGGACAATAAACATGCTGGAGTTAAACAAAGTCCTCCAGCATTTGAGTCAGGAAGCTGTTTCTGTCCCGGGACAGGAAAAGTGCCTGCAACTTGCTCCGCTTCATGATATCCAGGACATAAATAGGCAAAGCAGGCTTTTGGGCCAGGCTATCAAATGGCAGAAAGAAGCCAGGTTTGAGTTGGATTTTTTTCCGGACCTGGACTCAATTTTTGATTATTTGAAAAGACCTGAAGCCATTCTAGCCTGGGAAGGCTTGTGGGCCGTTTTGGAAACTCTAAGGGCGGGTCACAAAGCATGGCAACGTTTTTCCGGGCTTAATTCCAAAATATATCCTGATTTGTATAAATTAGGTGAAAAAATTTCCTGGCCGCAGAAACTTTGGTCTGGTTTGCGCCGTTGTCTTGGCCAGGATGGTAATTTGCGTGATGAGAGTTCGCCAGGGCTTTTGTCCGTGCGTCAAGAAATCCGTTCCATTCACGAGCAGTGTACCAAAAAAGTGGGGCGTTATCTGCAAGATAGCGACCTTCTTCATTTTCTTCAAGACGAGTTTTTAACTATTTCTTCAGATCGCTATGTCCTAGCTTTAAAGAGCAACTTCAAGGGACGGCTTGAGGGGATCATCCACGATTATTCTCAGACCGGCGAAACTTGCTATTTTGAGCCTCTGTTTTTGGTCGAGCTAAATAATCGTCTGCAAAGCCTAAAACAAGAAGAGAAAAAAGAAGAAGAGCAGGTTTTTGCTTATTTGTCTGGTCTTGTCCGGCAGGAGCAAGAACAGCTTTCAACTTTATATGCCTGGTTGGTCGAGCTGGATGTGCTTCTGGCAAAATGCAAGTTGGCAGATAAAATTTCAGGTCTGGCCCAAGAGATGAATAGTGATGGTCTATTGTCCTTGAACCAGGCCAGACATCCTCTTTTAGCTCTGCGCGGACAACGTGTTGTGCCTGTAGATCTTAAATTAAATCCTGACCAGAAGGCACTGATTATCACCGGAGGCAATTCAGGCGGGAAAACCGTATGTCTTAAAACCTTGGGGCTTATTGCCCTCATGGTTAAGTCTGGACTTCCTGTGCCTTTAAAAGAGGGGAGTCTCATTCCTTATTGGGAGAAGATTTTTGTCCTCATAGGTGATGAGCAAAGCTTGGAGACCAATCTAAGTACTTTTACAGCTCAAATCGAGCACTTTGCCCGATTTTATCCCCACGTGGATGACAGGAGCCTGGTAATTTTAGATGAGTTTGGCGTGGGCACAGATCCGACGCAGGGTGCTGCTCTGGCTCAGGCAGTTGTTGACGGTCTACTAGAAAAAAAGGCCTGGGTGGCCCTGGCCACACATTTTCCGGCTTTAAAAATGTATGGTCTGACCAGAGAGGGGGTCAGGGTTGCATCGGTTCTATTTGACCCAGAGACCAACAAACCTCTTTTTAAGCTGGCTTATGATCAGGTGGGCGCTAGCCAGGCCCTGCAAGTGGCACGCGAGTATGGCTTGGCCGAAGAAATTTTAACCCGGGCAGAAGAATACCTGCTTGTTGCCGGAGGGGATCAGGGCCAGATTTTTGATCGCCTTAACGAATTGGCAGTGAGCAAGGAAAAGGAAATTGAAAAATTAAAAAAGAGGCAGCAGGAACTGGAAGAGAAATATGCCAGGGCATTAAAGCGGATTGAGCAGGAAAAAGAGAGGTTGAGTTTAGAATTAAAGCAAGCTGCGCAAGAGATTATCAGGCAGTGGAAGGAACAGAAGATTGGCCGCAAAAAGGCCCTGAAAGAGATGGCCAAGTTGCGGGAAAGACTTGCGCCAAGGAGGGAAGAGCGGGAAACCAAGAAGTTTTCCTGGGAAGATGTTGAGGTAGGCCAGAATTATATCTACCTGCCCTGGGGCAAAAAAGGACGGGTGGATGCTAAAGACAGCAAAAAAGAGCAGATAAAAATTGATCTGGGCGGGATTGCCTTATGGGTTAAACTTGATGATCTTGGGCCTATAGAGGAACGGGTTGGTGACAAGCAGCAAGGAGTGGGCTTTAAGTTTAAAAAAACAACCTCTTATCTGCCTATTAAATTGGATCTACGGGGGAAAAGAGTAGAAGATGCCTTAATTGAATTGGGAAAGTTTCTGGATCAAGCCATATTATCCGGGCGCAAAGAGTTAGAAATTATCCACGGCAAGGGGACAGGAGCTTTAAAGAAGGCAGTGCAGGATTATTTGCGTGGGATTTCCGGGGTAAAAAAAGTAACCTTCGCTCCTGCCGACCAGGGTGGCGAAGGGGTAACATTGGTAGAGTTGGTGTGAAGCGTTCAAGGTTCAACGTTCAATGTTAGCTTATTTCAGGAGTGATAGCATAAGCGTCTGGCAATCAAGGTTAATGTGTTTATTGCTACTAAATTACCTTTAGAGCTTGTAGCCAAACTTTTCATCAACTTAATTTCCATGTTTTATTCTAGTCTTGGTTTCTTTCATGCTGGTACAAAGACTTGGACCCATCTAAAACTTGCTTGCGGACAGAGCATAATGGGATATTTTGGGTAAACAACTA
>NZ_CEYAEZ010000038.1:0-23382 GCF_982781345.1 Desulfovulcanus sp. | reverse complement strand
ATAAAAAGAATATTCATTTATCCTAAATGTACCATTATGCTCTGCCCGCAAGCAAGCTATAGATGGGTCCGGGCAGTTGCACCAGCTTGAAAGAAATCTGGATTGAAAAAATTATGAAAATTTGTCCTCTGATTAAGGTTTGGGCACAGGAAAAGTTTAATCCTCCCAGGCCGATTTGTCTTCCTTGGGCTCCACATGAATGTTTACGTGAGCATTGGGCAGTCTCTTTTGTATGTTCTCTTCAATCTTACAGCACAAATCATGGGCCTCTTTGACACTCTTTTGGCCTGAAACAAGCATATGAAAATCAATAAATCGTCTTACCCCGGACTTTCTTGTCCTTAAACCGTGATAATGGACTCCATCACCCGCGGATTCTCTTATTGTCTGGTCAATAGTTTCCAACTCATCTTCAGGCAGGGACCTGTCCATCAAGCCCAACACGGAACGCTTTATCAAAGAATACCCGGAACACATAATATTTAAGGCCACCAAAATGGCTATGATCGGATCTAAAATAACCCATTCCGGTATAAAATAAATTATGCCTACGCCAATTGTGACACCAAGAGACGTCCAGATATCGGTCATAAGGTGTTTGGCATCGGCCTCCAGCGCTATGGAATCAAAAAGTTTGGCACCTTTCAACATTATCTTTGCCACAACAAAGTTAATCAATGATGCAACCGTTACGACAAGGATACCCACTGGTAAATAATCCAATTTTTGTGGACTATGAAACCTGTTTATGGCTGAAACTATAATGCTTATAGCAGCCATTATAATTAAACTTCCCTCGAATCCACTAGCAAAATATTCTGCTTTGTCATATCCATAACTGTGTTTGTCATCGGCTGGCCGTGATGCAATACTTATAGCCCACACCGTAGCAAGGCTGGCAACAAGGTTAATCAAAGATTCAGCTGCATCTGAATAGAAACCAATTGACGAGGTTAATAGATATGCCCCAAATTTTAGAGTCAGAGTCAATATAGAGGCTAATACAGATAAAAATGCTATATTGCGTGGAGGTAATTGCTTAACCATATTTTAGATTTCAAATAACTTAGAGGTTTAATGTCCGAATAAAGAACCAATTTTTTTAGCAAATAAAGCTCATCAGAATACATTTTTTATTTGACAACGCCAAATTGATCTGAAAATCTTTTCAAAAAAATAAACGTAATTATCGCTTATGTCAAAAACCTGGATATGCACAAAACTCCCAGAATTTGTTCGTGATGTGTTGCGTGATTTTTGCTTAGTCAGCCAGCAGCTTGAACAAGAATTTCAGTACCTCGATCAAACCGGGCAAATTCGTTTCCAATTTTTTAAGGATATTTTAGGGGAAAAGATGAATAAGGGCCAGTTATGGCACTTAAAGGATACTGCTCATATTTTATTTAAACATGACCCCAAGGCTAAACTGATAGGCCAATATCTCGATTGGTCTCTGGGATATATTTTTCATGAATGTATGAAGCTAAGAGAAGATGCCTATCAACAGGAAAATTATCGGCCCTGGTTTGAAGAGATCCAGTCACAACAATCACTTAGCCCTGAAGAGAGGTTAATTACCCAGGAACTTCTCCAAGTCATTGAACAAACCAAAGAAAGTATTGCTCGCGAAGTAAAGAGGATACGGTTTATCCAATTTCATTGTAGGCGCCTGTTTATACTTTATTTACCATACCATAAGGACAACCCATTGTTGGCCCGCTTTTTATTTGCCAGACATGAATTGGTCAAAAATGTCTTTAAAACCGGAGGTTATAACGAACTTATTCAGGCCATATATGGCGATGCTCCTGAACATATGTACATCCTGGCTGCACAGAGCCTGCGTTTGGGAGGATGGATTGACGAAGCAAGACAAGCAATAAAGCATGCCCACCAAATAGCTCCGAACAACAAACTTGTCTTGCAAGAGATGAAATTAATTGATAACAACTTAGAAAACAAAGGACCATTAAATGCCAATTTTCAAAATTATAGGAGGCTATCATGAGAAAATTACTTTTTATTACTTTATTTGCAACGAGCCTGTTGGCCTTTGGTTGCGCCAAAAAGCAGGTAAAAGCCACGCCCGCGGAGCCAGCTCAGGTACAAGAACAAATAACACAACCTGCACCTCAACCTGTTGTCCAGCCTGAACCTGAGCAAAAACAAGTTGTTCAGCCAACCCCCATGGAAATTTATGAAAGCAATTATGCTTCTTTGCCTACCGAGCACAAGGTAGTCAAAGGGGAGTGCTTATGGTGGATTGCTGAATACAAACAAATTTATAATGATCCATTTATGTGGCCCTTGATTTACAAGGCTAACAGGGACCAAATCAAAAATCCTGATCTTATCTACCCCAATCAAGTTTTTGTCATTCCTAGAGATTTCACTCTAGACGAACTCAAGGAAAGTCGGCGTCAGGCTGGTGCCCCAAAACCTTATTTGCCACCTGAAAATGCCAATTTGCCTGCAAAATTAAGAGCGGATCTTGGATGGAGCTTCTAATAGGTGATAATATTTTATAATTAATTTCAAAAACAAAACCCCATCCTGGGTAAGGATGGGGTTTTGTTTTTGAAAATCTGTTTATGCCAGACCTGCACACAATTGAGCCTGTGGCCAACGACCATTTTAACCGCTGAATAGATTGTCGCCTCTTAATTTAACCTACTTGAAAAAATCTGTTTTTAGTCTAACTGGCCTGCTTGACAAAGATGACCGTTCTGACTCACTAATTAAATCAAAGGAGTTGTTAAACCTTCAAAATACACTAACGTTTTTAATGAGATTACTTTCAACTGCTCCAGAAGTTACCTTTTAAATTCTCTTATTCTGGACCAAAAGACTGTATTTATGACTATGTCAGGCCATAATAAAAAACTTAATTTAGTCTTAGGTAAATTTCAAGCAAACGGAGGAATGCTATGAAACTAAAATCATTGATTCTAATTGCCGCATCCCTATTACTCTTTGGTTGTGCAACCCTAACAAAGGGGCCTGAAACATCATCTCCTGAACCTGAAATTACTCCTCCACCAGCTCCGGAAAATACCAACAGCTACTATGATTTTGATGATATTCCAATACCAAATGAAATGAAATTGGATCCCAAAAAATCGATCCTATTTGAAACCCCGGATATGAAGGCTGGAGCAGTCGTATTTAAAGGAAGAGTTGATGCTGTATCTTTGTTCAACTTCTTTTTAGCCAATATGCCTAAAGAAAACTGGAGCATGCGCAGTTATTTTAAATATGGTCGTTATATTATGGTTTTTGAAAAGCCAAACAAGGATTGCATCATTAGAATCATCGACCATCCAATTACAACTGAATTGCAGATATGGGTCGCTCCAAGATTCCGGCAAAAGCTGGGTCATTTTAGTGATTCACCGGAAAATCTAGAAAAGAATCTTTCCCAATGAAGAACTCGTTTCCGCTTTTCACCCATTATTACGGTAAAAGGGCACATTTGGGAATATGCGGAAGTATTGCCGCATATAAAATACTTGACCTGCTACGTTTACTTCTTAAGTCCAATTTAGATGTTGGCGCTACCTTAACAAAATCAGGGAGCGAGTTTATTCCCCCGATAAACTTTCAGGCCCTGGGTGCGGATCCTGTCTTTACGCAGGACGATCTCCTCCGGTCAACTTTTGCCCATTTGGCCCCCGGACAAACTGCTCATACTTTGCTCGTTGCTCCGGCAACGGCAAATATCTTAGCCAAAGCAGCACATGGCATTGCTGACGATCTTTTGAGCACGCAAATAGTATCTTTTCCCGGCCCAATAATTTTTGCTCCGGCCATGAATCCAAAGATGTGGCATAGTCCTGCGACAAAAGAAAATTGGCAAAAACTAAAATCGCGCGGCTATATCTGTATTGAACCGGGTGAAGGTCATGTTGCTTGTGGTGATACAGGCCAAGGACGTTTGCCCTCGATTGAAAAAATTTACTTTTCCACATTAAAAACCATAACCCCACAAGATCTCAAAAATAAAAAAATACTTATTACTTCTGGTCCAACTCGAGAATATTTCGATCGGGTTAGGTTTTGGTCAAATCCATCTACTGGTAAAATGGGACTGGCCCTGAGTTTAGCTGCCTTGCTTCGTGGCGCCGAAGTCCACCTGGTTCATGGACCTATAAATGTTTTCCCACTACCCGGACTAAATTTATATCCAGCCCACTCGGCCAAAGAAATGTATACCGTGTGTATGGATTTATGGCCAAGCATGGATATGGGTTGTTTTACAGCGGCAGTAGCTGACTTTTCCCCTGAGTGCTGTCCGGTTCCGAAATTTAAGAAGTCAGATACCCACCAGCTAAAAATAACATTTACCAAAAACAAGGATATCCTGGCTACCATAGGAAATTTAAAAACCAAAACACAAAAATTAATTGGCTTTGCTGCTGAGGCTGAAAATCTAAATCACAACTGCCTGCAAAAACTTAAGAAAAAAAATCTAGATCTCATTATTGGCAACCTGATAACAGATGAAGATTCAGCTTTTGCCAGCGATCAAAATAGGGTATATGTTTTAGACCGTACTAACAGACAGGAAAGTTGGCCTTTACTTCCCAAAACAGAGGTAGCCTGGAGGATTTGGGATTGGATTTTAACTCTTTAGACATTTCAGAAAACCGCCGAGTTTTAATTCAACTTGGGCTCAAATACTTCCTTACCGATCCTAAACCACCAAAGCCAAAAGAAACATCTTCTCCCTCAACACCCAACGACCAGAACGCTTCTTTTATCTTACCTAAAAATATAAAATTAAAACTAAGTAAACTTTTGAGACCAGCCTACACTCTATGGATATATGCTGGTTTTACCTATGACCTCTCCATAGAAGAAGTAACAGACAGGAAGCGACTAATAAGAAGTATTGTTCATCAAGTACACGACAAGCTCAATTGGCCTCAGGGTTCGATTACCTTTTGGCCTATATTTAACTTAAAAAATGACGCTTTTGCACCAGATATCCAATTATTTCAGTATGGTCTGGAGCAAATCAAGCCAATTTATATTTTTTGTTTCGGAAAAGATGCCTTCAAAACCTTATTTCCTGACCAAGACTTTGAGTTAAAGAAGTTTTATTATGGTTCTTATCTAGTCCAGGGTTTGCCAGATTTTGATCAACTCCTTCCAGATAATCGAGAGTTAAAAAATTTGGTCTGGCAAATATTAAAAAAATACAGTCCCCAATAAAAATTAGTGGGTGAATGGTGGGGATGGGAAGATGGGTAAATGGGTGAATGAGGGGATGGGTAGGGAGAGTCAGGAGAGTAGGGAGGAGAAGGATGATATGAAAATGACGTTTGAGACTTTAGAAGCTTCCCCTACCCCTTACCACTGAATTCGTACCCCTTATCTTTCAGTCTAATTATGATTGAATTATTTTTTTTTAATTGATAAACGCTCGCATTCGTTTTTTGCATTATGTTATGTATTGATAAAACTCAAAGCATAAAGTTAACTTACGTACTTTCATCCAATAAAAAATTTTAAGATTAGGAGTAGTTAATGAAGGTTTTAGTCACTGGGGCTGCAGGATTTATAGGTTTTCACTTATCCAAAAAATTCTTAAATGAAGGGATTAAAGTAATAGGAATAGACAACCTTAATGATTATTACTCGGTCCAACTCAAAAAAGATCGTCTGGCTCAACTCTTTGACAATCCCGACTTTAGTTTTCATCATCTGGATATTGCCGATAAAACCGGTTTGATGGAACTATTTAGAAAGGAGAAGATAACACATGTTGTCAATCTTGCAGCTCAGGCAGGAGTAAGATACAGTATCGAAAATCCAATGGCTTATGTTGATTCAAATATCGTAGGCTTTGCCAATATCCTAGAATGCTGTCGGCATAACTCTATAAAGCACCTTGTTTTTGCCTCATCCAGTTCTGTTTACGGATTAAACACCAAAATGCCCTTCAGTGTTCACGATAATGTCGACCACCCGATCAGCCTATACGCGGCAAGCAAAAAAGCCAACGAATTGATGGCTCATTCTTATGCTTATTTGTATAAGCTCCCTTGCACAGGTCTTCGTTTTTTTACTGTCTACGGACCATGGGGCAGACCAGACATGGCCTTATTCTTATTTACCAAGGCGATTTTAGAAGGAAAGCCAATCAAAGTCTTCAACTACGGCAACATGCAAAGAGACTTCACCTATATAGATGACATCATAGAGGGAGTTTACCGAGTCACCCTACACATACCTAAACCCAACCCAGACTGGTCTGGTTCACAACCAGACCCAAGCTCAAGCCCAGCACCGTACAAAATTTATAATATCGGAAACAACAACAGCGTTTCTTTAAACCATTTCATTGAAACCATTGAAAAACATTTAAATAAAAAAGCAGTTAAAGAGCTTTTACCACTCCAGCCAGGTGACGTGCCAAAAACTTACGCCGACGTTGACGACCTCCAGCGTGATGTTGGCTTCAAACCAGACACCCCCATAGATTATGGCATAGAGCAGTTTATAATTTGGTATAAAAAATATTATCAGATATAAACACCAAGAAGGATGAGAAATGGCTCTCAAAACTTTAAAAAAGGAATTGACACAAATTTTTGATCTTATCAAAAAGCCATCCCAAGAGGGAATACTGCCAGACCTAAACCACGTACAAAAATTCAATCGTTTAGCAACTCGGATGCACACTCTGGCAGACGACGAATGGGCAGATGAATGTGAAGACTTCGCCCATTTAGCCAAACAACTCCTACAGGCAGTAAATCAGGGCGATCTACAAACTGCCGTTATGCTTGTAGAATCTATCAACGACGCCCAGTCTTTCTGCCACAAATTTTACAAATAACTTTACAATGTTTCACGTGAAACAATCTATTTAAACAGGCCTAGATTTTCCTATTTAATAACTACATTTTAGTAAGACAGGGGGCTAAGTGAGCGCAAAAAGGATAGTGGTAGCAAACCAAAAAGGGGGTGTTGGTAAGACAACGACGGCTGTAAACTTGGCGGCCTCGTTGGCTGTAATGGAAAAAAAAGTTCTCTTGGTTGATTGTGATCCTCAGGCCAATGCTAGCAGTGGGCTGGGTTTAGATGTAAAAAAAATTGTGCAAAATCTATATACTGGCTTGATTGGCGAGAGTAACCCTCAAGAGATAATACATGACACGAGCTTAAAATTTTTAAAAATTATCCCTTCATCTCATGACCTGGTGGGTGCCGAGTTGGAACTTTTAGACAAGACAGAACGCGAATATTACCTGTACAAATTAATCCGAGAAGTAGAAAAAGATTTTGAGTATCTCATTTTTGACTGCCCACCATCATTGGGTATAGTGACAGTAAATGCCTTATGCGCGGCTCAAAATTTACTTATTCCTCTACAATGTGAATACTATGCTTTGGAAGGCATTGCTCAACTTTTACATACTTATGAGCTCGTTAGGGGAAGACTTAATAGTGAATTGAATATTCTTGGGGTGTTGCTAACCATGTTTGACAAGAGAAATAATCTCTGCCACCAGGTTGCAACTGAAGTACGTGGATATTTTCGGGACAAAGTCTTTCAGACTATAATTCCTAGAAATGTGCGCTTGTCCGAGGCGCCTAGTTATGGCAAACCTGCAATTAGTTATGATATCAGGTCGACAGGAACCATTGCTTATTTGGAATTAGCTAGGGAATTGGTTAAAAAATTAGGACGTTAGAAGTAAGCGAATAGGGGATGAGTGGATGAATAAAACCATTATTAAAACATCCACTCATTAATCCAATTAATCTTCCTTAAATGGTATAATCTCATATTTTATGTGATCCTTAAAGTGTCTTTTAATAATACGAGATTTACACTGTAAACACTGAAAAGAAACTAAGCCGGCAATATTGGCAGCTTTTAGGAGAAATTTTTTGGGTGCATCGGCTGTCCAGTCAGAAGTTTTAGCGCCACAATTATCACAAACAACATTCTTTTCAACCGGGTATCTAAAATCCCAAAATTTTAAAAAGTTCTCCCAATCTTCTATTGGCTCCTCCATGACCTGGACAGGCTCATTTTCTTCAGAAGTACCCAAATGTTTGTCTATAATAGGACTAACTTCATCCTCAATGGCATGCCATAGTTTTGACGATATGAAAACGCCAATCAAAATACCTTTATGGTCGTACAAACCTTGAATATCTTTATCTGAAAACATATTTGCCTCCTAATGATGTAAAATTTAACACGCAAAGATTTAATTAGAATATCAAAAAAATCAAGGATTAATAATGAAAAAGAAACAAAGAGGTTTAGGAAAGGGTTTGGATGCACTCTTGAATCCAATGGATTTAAGTAAAGATAGCGCGGGGATTACATACTTAAAAATTGACCAAATAAAGCCAAATAAAAACCAACCGCGTACTATTTTTTCTGAAAAGTCACTCAATGAACTGGCTCAGTCTATAAATGAACAGGGCCTGTTGCAGCCAATTCTTGTTCGGAAATTAGATGGTGAAAACTATGAAATAGTTGCTGGAGAACGAAGGTGGCGGGCATGTCAACTAGCCAAGCTAGAAAGGGTGCCTGTTATCATAAAAGATCTTAGTAATGAAGAAGTCTTGGTTATTGCCTTAATTGAAAATATTCAACGCGAAGATTTAAATCCAATTGATCAAGCTTTGGCTCTGAAAAAATTAAAAGATGATCTAAATATAAGTCAGGAAGAAATTGCAAATAAGGTAGGGAAAAGTAGAGCTCAAATCGCAAATCTTATGCGACTGCTTCAACTACCTGAAGATGTACAACATCTGGTAAAAGAGAACAAATTAAGTGCAGGCCATGCAAGGGCTCTGCTCGCACTAGAATCTAAAGAAGAGATGATCGCATTGGCGAATGAAATTATATCAAAAGGAATGAGCGTACGCGAAACAGAAAAAATTGTGAAAAATAAAAAAATTCCCAAAAAAACAAACGGAAAAGTAACATTTGATAAGGAACTGGCCAATTTTTTGGCTCAACAATTTAAAAATAAAATCAGCCCAAAAATTAAGGTTAATCTGAAAGGGAACAGGGAAAAAGGAACGATCTCACTTAAATATAATTCTCAGAATGATCTGGAATTATTGCTAAAAAAGCTAGGTATCTCCAATGATGAAAGATAAACTAATATCGGATCTGAATAAAATTAATGGGCAAAATATTATAATTGTTGGCGATATCATGCTAGACCACTATCAGTGGGGGCATGTCGAACGAATTTCACCAGAGGCACCGGTTCCTGTTGTAACTGTGTATAAGGAAACATTCCATCTGGGTGGAGCAGGAAATGTAGCTCGAAATATTAAATCCTTGGGAGGAGAGCCTGTTCTCATTGCTCTTGTAGGCAAAGATCAATACGGAAAAAAAATTAAGGAGTTGCTCGAAAAAGAAAAGATAAATTACCATTTAATTGAATCAGACATTAGACCTACGACTATAAAAACTAGGGTCATGGCACACAACCAGCAGATTGTGCGGATTGATCAGGAACAATGTTTTAAATTGTCCGATGATGAAGTAGAAAAATTGGATCATGTACTAAAAAAAATAAGCCCAAACGAGTATGTGCTTGTTTCGGACTATGGAAAAGGGCTTATTGGCACCGATATATTTGAAAGACTAAAAAATTATAAAATTCTCCTTGATCCTAAAACTCAAAATTTTGATATATATAATGATATTTTTATAATGACACCCAATAAAAAGGAGACAGAGGAGGGTGCAAATCTAAGAATTAAGGGCACTGAAGATATTATTGAGGCAGGGCAAAGATTACTTGCAGATAAAAAGCTCGAGAACTTGCTGGTGACTTTGGGACCTGATGGTATGGCATTATTTAAGACTAACGGTTCGATTTACCATATTCCGACATGTGCGCAAAATGTGTACGATGTAACAGGGGCAGGGGATACGGTTATTGCTGTACTTGCGCTATGCCTTTGCTGTGGAATTAATTTACTCAATGCTTGCTGCCTGGCTAACTATGCCGCGGGCATAGTTGTGGGGGAAGTTGGAACAGCAACAACAACGAAAAAAAAATAATTGAGACAATCAAAAAGTTAGATGTGCCTAAAATTACTCAGTGGACATAGGACACCTTGATGAACAACATCCGTCAGTTAAAGAAAAGTAAGCATAAGCAAGTCTTGCTTCTTTTAGTTTTTTTTCCGGGGTTAATTCTGGTTCCGGTACATTTGAACTGAGCGCCCTTAGTTCATTCCAACTTGGTATGGAATTAAAACCTTGTTCAATTATTTTTTTATCATATGAACGGACAAGTCGAGCATCTTTAGAATCTGTGACAATTATTAAAGGAATAGGGGGATCAAATAAACGAGCTGCAGAAATATACTGTCGCACATAAGAAGAAACTTCACCGGGACAAAAAGCCAAGAGCAAAACAGGCTTTCCTTGATCTTTGATAATAAAATCAAGAGTTATCGTGTATGACTTTTGAGCAATATCTAAATTAAGCTCAACTTTTGGAAAAATATTTTCCTTGGGATAACCTTTTTCCTCGACCAAAATTTTGGCCAGGGCTTGGCGAATGTCCTCGTAAGTTGTGAGGTCAATTTTTTTACCTGTAATATAATCGTAAATAGTCTGTTCTAAACTTACTTCGTGCATATGCCATCTTTTTTAAGGTTGAGGTTACGATTTTCTGCTAAACATTTACATCTATTGCAACCAGAGCAGAGATTCTCAGCTTTGGTGGAATAACGTAGTAGTTTACAAAAACTTAAAGCTAAATAAACCAGAGAAAAAAATAAAATTACCAAAACAATAAAAAATTGTGTATCCATCTAACTTATAGGACAGCAAAGAATTTTTTGTGCCAGTCCATGACCCAAAACTAAATCAGTTTCACGTACTTTTACTCTAAATGGTCCACAGCCACAATTATCTATCACAACTTCCGTGCCAGGGATTAAACCAAGCGCGCATAATTTTGATCTGGCCGCACAGCCAGCATTTAAGGTGACTATTTTTACCCGACTTCCTGGTGGAAATTGGTCAATGGGTTTGGGACTCATAAGTTTATTCCTCCTAACTTTAAAATTATGTAAATACACTCATTGACCATGTCAAGCAATACATCTAATGGAAGGACAGAACATGAGCATAGATGAGTTTTTTGCTCATACAAAATTACAAAGGCTACTCAAACTACCAGAAAGTTTTCGCTCCAAAATTTTTGGAACGAATAACTTGACGACTGATGAAAAGTTTATTCTGGCCAATTTATATTATCTAGATTCGGTTGGTAACTTGCGCGAATTTAAAACGTTGTTACCAGCATTGACAGGATACTCTCAACAAAAATGCGAACTAATTTTGGTTGAGCTAAATAAAAAAAAATTAATATACATGAGTAAAGAACAGGTTAGTTTGCGTATTAAACCTTTAACCTACGAATAAAATTATGCCTAAAAGAAAAGATATTAAAAAAATTATGGTCATTGGCTCGGGTCCAATTGTTATTGGTCAGGCCTGTGAGTTTGATTATTCTGGAACACAGGCAGTTAAAGCACTTAAAGAAGAAGGATATGAGGTCGTTCTGGTTAATTCAAATCCAGCCACAATTATGACTGACCCAGAACTAGGGGACAAGACATACATTGAACCAATTGAGCCTGAAACCGTTGCCAAAATAATTGCCCGTGAAAGACCAGACGCTCTCTTACCAACCCTTGGCGGACAAACCGGGTTAAATACAGCCGTAGCTGTCGCTGAAAATGGAATACTCGAAAAATATGGTGTGGAGCTAATTGGTGCATCCTTACCGGTTATAAAAAAGGCTGAAAGCAGGGAAGAATTTCGGGAGGCAATGGAAAATATAGGTCTAAAGGTTCCCAAAAGCGGGATTGCCAGAAACATGGACGAGGTAAAAAAATGGAGTAAAATCATACCATTTCCTATAATTGTTCGTCCCGCATTTACCCTAGGAGGCACCGGTGGTGGCATCGCATATAATCAAGAAGAATTAGAGACTATCGCATCTCATGGCCTTGCAGCAAGCCTGAAACACGAGGTCATGCTTGAAGAATCTGTTTTAGGGTGGAAAGAGTTTGAACTGGAAGTAATGCGGGACAAAAATGACAACTGCGTAATTATTTGCTCAATTGAAAATATCGATCCTATGGGGGTTCATACCGGTGACTCCATAACAGTAGCACCAGCGCAAACCTTGACAGATGTAGAATACCAACGCATGCGCGATGCAGCAATTGCTATTATGCGAGAAATTGGGGTGGAGACTGGCGGTTCTAATGTACAATTTGCAATCAACCCGGACAATGGAGAAATGGTAGTAATTGAGATGAACCCCAGGGTTTCAAGATCATCAGCCCTGGCATCTAAAGCTACTGGATTTCCAATTGCCAAAATAGCTGCCAAATTGGCCGTAGGCTACACTTTGGATGAGATTCCAAATGATATTACCAAAGAGACAATGGCATCCTTTGAGCCAACAATAGACTATTGTGTCGTAAAGATCCCACGCTTTACATTTGAAAAATTTCCCGGCGCTGAAGACTATTTAACGACGGCTATGAAGAGTGTCGGGGAAACCATGGCCATCGGTCGAACCTTCAAAGAAGCACTCCAAAAGGGGCTCAGGTCATTAGAGATTGATTATCCGGGTTTAGGCAAAAACTATAATGCCGATTTGCCTAACCTTGATGATATCCGAGCAAAGCTAATAACTCCTAATTCTAAAAGAATTTTTTCTATAAGGCATGCACTTCTTCAGGGCATGAGCTGCTCTGAAATCAAAAAACTAACCAACATTGATTTGTGGTTTTTGCGCCAAATTGAGGAAATTGTTAAGTTCGAAACAAAATTAAAAAATTTTAGTTTGGAAGAAAGTATAACTCCGGAAAACAAAAAACTCAGAGAAATTCTTACTGAGGCCAAACAACTGGGATTTTCTGACAAACAACTGGCTATTTTGTGGAAAAAAAGTGAAGAAGACATCAGAAGAATAAGAAAAAAATTAAAAATAGAACCAGTTTATTATCTTGTTGACACATGCGCAGCAGAATTTGAAGCCTATACTCCCTATTTTTATTCAACTTATGAACATGGTAACGAAGTAGAAGTTGGGAAAGAAAAAAAAGTAATGATTTTAGGCGGAGGGCCGAATCGCATTGGACAAGGAATCGAATTTGACTACTGCTGCGTACACGCCTCTTTTGCGCTTAGAGAAATGGGTATTAAATCAATCATGGTCAATTCAAATCCCGAGACTGTTAGTACCGACTATGATACTTCTGACAGATTGTATTTTGAGCCTCTGACTTTTGAAGATGTCTTAAATATAATAGATTTTGAGAAGCCAGATGGAGTTATTGTCCAGTTTGGAGGACAAACACCGCTTAACCTGGCTGTGCCCCTGCTACGGGCCGGCGTAAAAATTTTAGGTACCTCGCCCGACAGCATTGACCGGGCTGAAGATCGAGAAAGGTTTCAAGCCTTGATCCAGAAGCTGAATTTACTCCAGCCACCTAATGGTACGGCCATGTCACAAAACCAGGCATTGGAGATAGCCAAAAAAATTGGATACCCGGTAGTTGTAAGACCTTCCTATGTCCTTGGCGGACGGGCCATGGAAATTGTCTATGATGATAGAGATCTGAAAAGTTACTTTCAAGAAGCTGCTTATGTTTCACCTGAACACCCAATCTTGATTGATAAATTTCTGGAAAACGCCATTGAAATAGATGTAGATGCATTAAGTGATGGTAAAGATACCTATGTAGCAGGAATTATGGAACATATAGAAGAGGCCGGTGTACATTCCGGTGACTCGGCCTGCGTTCTTCCAGCCCACTCAATAAGTTCAGAGCTTATTAACGAAATTGAAAGACAAACCAAGGCCCTGGCCAGAGAACTAAAAGTTGTTGGGCTTATGAATATACAATACGCCATTAAAGATAATCAAATTTATATTTTGGAAGTAAATCCAAGGGCCTCCAGAACAGTACCCTTTGTAAGCAAAGCCACAGGTGTACCTCTGGCAAAACTTGCCACAAAAATTATGATGGGAAAGAAGCTAAAAGAACTTGACCCATGGTCAATGCGCAAAGAGGGATATTTCTCAGTAAAAGAAGCTGTCATGCCCTTTAACAGGTTTCCAGGGGTAGATGTTTTACTCGGACCAGAAATGAGGTCAACTGGCGAAGTCATGGGCATAGATGAAAATGTTGGCCTGGCTTACATGAAAAGCCAGTTGGGGGCAGGCCATTTTCTTCCAAGCAAAGGCACAGTTTTTATCTCGGTGAATGACCGAGATAAAAAAGAAAGTGTGTTTGCAGCGAAAATTTTTAATGAAATAGGATTTAAAATTATGGCAACCAGAGGGACGGCTAACTTCCTTGAAAAACATAATATTCCTGTTCAGGTTGTGAACAAGGTATATGAAGGACGACCAAACGTCATTGACCATATTAAAAATGGAGAAATTGATCTTGTCATCAATACATCATCAGGCAAAAAAACTGTGCAGGATTCGTCATCATTAAGACAAGCAACACTTCTATATCAAATACCTTATACAACGACCATTGCAGGAGCAAAGGCTATTGCAATGGCCATTAAAGAAAAGTCTACCTGTGGCCTTGAAGTACAAAGTATCCAAGAATATTATACATAAAAAGATCAAGGGTAGGCTGCAAAAAATAACTCTATTTTAAGATCAATATATCCAACTAACATTCTTAAGTCTGTAATATTGTATTTGTTTTATAATTACCAACCAGAAATAAAAAAACTAACAAAAAAACTAACAAAAAAACTAAAGTACAATGAACCCTACTAACACAAAAAAGGAATATTGTGGATTATTTGGTATTTATGGGCACCCTGAAGCAGCACGTATGGCCTATTTTGGTCTTTATGCATTGCAACACAGGGGACAAGAAAGTGCAGGCATTGTCACCTGGGATGGAAAAAAATTAAGAGAGCAAAGAGGAATGGGTCTGGTGGCCGATGTCTTTACGGAAAGACATCTTAGTCATCAATTAAAAGGGGATATAGCCATCGGACACATTCGCTATTCCACAACCGGAGCATCACTCATCCGAAATGCACAGCCATTTATGGTCAAATTTAAAGACATGGCCATGGCAATTGGACACAACGGTAACCTAGTCAATACTTTTGAGCTACGTCAGGAATTAGAAGAAAAAGGTTCCATTTTCCAAACCACAATGGATAGCGAAATAATCATGCACCTGCTGGCAAAAAATTTAAATAGCTCATGTATTGAAGAGGCTTTCATCAAAACAATGACAAAAATAAAAGGAGCTTACAGTCTAATTCTGCTTATCAATAATAAAATGATTGCCATGCGCGATCCATTTGGATTCAGGCCTTTATCCCTGGGGAGAATCGGTGCTGCTTATGTCATTGCTTCTGAAACTTGTGCATTTGATCTTTTGGAAGCTGAGTTTTTACGCACTATTAGACCTGGAGAAATGGTCATTATTGAGGATGGAAAACTTAGAAGCATCCAGTTTGCTGAACCAAAAAAGCAAAAATCCTGCATTTTTGAACTTATCTATTTTGCTCGGCCTGATTCGATAGTTTTTGATGAAGAAGTTTATTCAGCTAGAAAAAAAATGGGTGGTATCCTGGCTGAAGAAGCCCCAATAGAAGCAGACTTTGTCATGCCTTTTCCTGACTCCGGAGTCTATGCAGCCGTGGGTTATGCTCAAAAGTCAGGGCTTCCTTTTGAAGTAGCAATGATAAGAAATCACTATATTGGCCGAACTTTTATTCAGCCATCACAGGATATGCGAGATTTTGGAGTTCGAGTTAAGTTAAACCCTGTGGCTAGTATGATCAAAAATAAAAAGATTATTATCGTTGAAGACTCCATTGTCCGAGGGACAACAATCAGGACCAGGGTTAAGAAGCTGCGAGAATTAGGTGCCAGAGAAATTCATATGCGCGTCAGTTGTCCCCCAATCAGATTCCCCTGCTATTATGGCATTGATTTCTCTTCAAAAGGAGAGCTTATTGCAAGTAATCATAGTGTAGATGACATTGCCAGATTCATCGGCCTGGACTCACTGCACTATTTAAGTATTGAAGGTCTTAAGTCTGCAGTAGAGAATGCGCAAAATTATTGCCTAGCCTGTTTTAATGGTGACTATCCTATTCTTCCGGGAGCACATTACGGAAAAATGTGTTTGGAATAAAAAAATAAAGATAGATAAAAATGTCATTTTAGCCTCAGACTCAAGTAGAATATTATCGATAAATTATACTGAATATTAAATCACAGTCCCTAGGCAGTAAATATGAAACCTTTGTGTGACAATAAAACATTCAGTAATCGCATATCAACCAGCCTTTTTAAATATTAGCCTACTTATGTACACTCAGAAGTCATCAGATAAAGATTGGATAAAAATTGCAAAACAAGTCCTGGATATTGAGATCCAAGGACTATTAAAGGTCAAAGAGGATCTGGACAATTCCTTTACTCAGGCAATTAATATTTTAGGAAGGTGCCAGGGAAGAATTGTAGTAACCGGAATTGGCAAATCTGGATTGGTTGGCAAAAAAATCGCTGCTACCTTAAGTAGCACAGGCTCACCATCCTTCTTTCTTCACCCAGTGGAAGGGGCACACGGAGATATAGGTATGATCAGGCCTGAAGATGTCGTTCTGGCTATATCAAACAGTGGTGAAACAGATGAATTAAACTCCATCCTGCCAAGTTTAAAATCTTTAGGCGTAAAAATTATAGGTTTGACTTCAAATTTAAAATCAACAATGGCTATGCTTTGTGATTTAGTCATTAAGGTTCAGGTACCAAAAGAAGCTTGTCCTCTTGGCCTTGCACCAACAGCAAGCACAACAGCAACTCTGGCCATTGGTGATGCAATTGCTGTCTGTCTGATCAACTTAAAATCATTTGGGAAACAAGATTTTAAAAAATACCACCCTGGCGGCTTTTTAGGCCAGAGACTTGCTAAAAAAGTCCAAGAAATCATGCATTCAAAAAATCTTCCCCTGACACAAACAGACACTTCGCTTAAACAAGGGCTGCACGTTCTTAACAAAGGCGGACTAGGTGTAGTATTAATTGTGGACAAAGAAAATAAACTCAAAGGAATAATTACGGATGGAGATGTGCGACGCATTGTATGCCAAGGAAATATGAATTTAAACAATTCTATTAATAATTACATGGTAAAAAATCCATATACAGCAGACCCGAATCAGTCAGCGGCATCGGTACTTGATATTATGGAAGAAAAACAAATTACTGTTATTCCAATTGTTGATGCGGATAAAAGAATATTAGGAATTGTTCATCTTCACGACTTGCTCGGCAAAGGAAAATTTAAATTCTCTTAGTGAGTTCACTAGCTTTTTGTCGCACTAAAAGTGGTACTGAGATTATTGTTTGCTATAAAAAATCGTAAACAATACGTATAAGAATTACGAATTAAATGAAAATAAATTATATATGTGCACAGTGTAGTCAAATAAATCCAACTTGCTGCAAAATAAAAAAGGAGATGGAAGAATATTGTTTCCCATTATCAGAATATGAAATAGAAAAGATAAGTAAAAAAAGCCCAATAAATAATTTTTATGTCCAGGAAAAAAATTCAATAAATTTTATTAAAAAATTTATATCACATTTACCTGAATACAGACATAAAATTAAACAAATTTTCCCGCCGAATAATTTTCACTATCGCCTAAAAATAAAAGATAACGGAGAATGTGTCTTTTTAACAGACAACGGATGTTTGCTTCAAAGGCACACCAGGCCTTTTTATTGTCAAATTTATCCCTTTTGGTTCTACAATCAAAAAATTACTTATTTTAAGGACAAATATTGTCTGGCACAAAAAAAAACAGAAAAAGTTGGTCAGCTTTTAAGACTATTTTCAGTAAGCATAGAGACCATTGAGAAAAATTTTAAGTTCATGATCGCAAGTCTTAGATTAAACAAGTGAGATAAAGATGAAGGTATTAAAATATTTACTAATAGTTTTATTATTATTCCTTATATTAATAGCTGGAACAGGAATTGGTCTATATTTCTGGGCTGCCAAGGATTTACCCGGCTTTAAGAAAATAACGGATTATAATCCACCTTTGGTAACCAAAATTTTAACCAGAAACGGTAGAATCCTAGGCTATTTTTATAAGGAAAAAAGATTCCTAGTATCATTAAACGAGATATCAGAGTGGGTACCAAAAGCCTTTTTGGCTGCTGAAGACGCTAATTTTTATCAACATGAAGGTATCGATTTTTTAGGAATTTTTAGAGCAGCTATTAAAAATTTAATGGCTGGTGGAATCGTCCAGGGCGGCAGTACCATCACTCAGCAGGTCATAAAATCAATGCTTCTTTCACCGGAACGTAGTTATACCCGAAAATTAAAAGAGGCTATTCTGGCATATCGTCTGGAAAAATATTTAACCAAAGATGAAATTCTAACTATTTATCTTAATCAAATTTATATGGGTGCAGGGGCTTACGGTATCGAAGCAGCTGCCAGGGAGTATTTTGGCAAACATGCCTCTGAGTTAAATTTAGCCGAGGCAGCCCTTTTGGCAGGGCTTCCAAAAGCACCATCCAGATATAACCCATATAAAAATTTTAATGGCGCAAAAAAAAGACAAGAGTATGTCTTAAACAGGTTAAAAGAGCTTAACTGGATAAATGATGAAGAATATAATCAAGCCCGGCAAACACAAATCACTCTTAAGCAAATGGCTGACCCTTCCTGGCAACAAGGTGCTTATTACCTGGAAGAAGTGCGTCGGTGGCTGATTGAAAAATTTGGACAAGACAAAGTCTATACCGGTGGTCTAGTTGTTTACACAGCAGGAGACCTGGAACACTTGGTAGCCGCTGAAAATGCACTTAAAAAAGGACTGATCGCCTCAACAAAACGCAGGGGATGGCAAGGCCCCATTGAGCACTTGGAGGTAAATCAATTTGATCATTTTTTAAGTCAGGAATCAGTACATCCGGATATCTTGGTCCCTGGGGAGTGGATAAAAGTTTTAGTCACCAGGGTGGATAAAAAAGGAGCAGAAGTAAAGTTTGGTACCTTTCAAGGTTGGATCGATGTAAAGACAATGGGCTGGGCAAGAACTCCCGATCCCAAAAAGGCCCCGGAAGAAGTCCCTAAAATCAAGGATGCACGCCAAGTGCTCACTCCTGGTGATGTTGTCTGGGCTTCGATTATAAATCAAAAAGACAATAGCTCGCTTTGGAATTTATCCCTGGAACAAGAACCAAGGGTTGAAGGCGCCCTTGTTTCTCTGGAACCAGCGACAGGAGAGGTTCTGGCCCTGGTTGGAGGATACAACTTTTTCAAAAGCCAATTTAATCGGGCTACACAGGCCAAAAGACAACCGGGATCGGCATTTAAACCTATTGTCTATTCTGCAGCAATGGACAACGGTTTTACTCCGGCTTCCATAGTTTTGGATGCGCCCATTGTATATGAGGACCTTCAAACTAATTCCACCTGGAAACCTGAAAATTTTGAAGGTATCTTTTATGGACCTACCCTTTTAAGAACTGCTTTGGTAAAATCTCGGAATCTGGTCACCATTCGCATTGCTCAGCGCATTGGTATAGATAAGATTATTCAACGTGCCAAAGATTTAGGTTTACAAGGTGAATTCCCCCGAGACCTATCGGTCAGCCTTGGTTCTGTACCGGTAACACTTATTAATCTATGTCAGGCGTACACAGCATTCGCTCGGGGTGGCACATATATTCAACCACATTTAATAAACAAAGTAACAACCTCATGGGGTGAGGAACTTTACCAAGCCAAATATGAACCTGTTAAAGCCCTAAGTCCAGAAACAAGTTACATCATTACCTACCTATTACAGGAAGTTGTCAGAGATGGAACAGGTTGGAGGGCAAGAGTACTCAAAAGACCAGTGGCTGGAAAAACAGGGACTTCGAATAACGAACAGGACGCCTGGTTCATGGGTTTCACTCCTTATCTGCTTACCGGGGTATATGTTGGTTTTGATCAATTAACCCCAATGGGTAAATATGAAACAGGCTCGAGGGCAGCAAGTCCGATATGGGTCAATTATCGCCTAGCTGTTGAACCTAACTATCCGGTTCAAGACTTTCCACGACCTCCAGGTATCGTTATGGCCAAAATAGATGCTCAAACCGGGCTCTTGGCCGGACCAAATAGTGATAAAGTCTATCTTTTACCTTTTAAAGCAGGTACTGAACCTACATCTACAAGTGAATCGTCATCACCAAAACAAGAAAGTCAAAAAGCAAGTGAAAATATTTTAAAACAATTATTTTGATTGTATAAATGGGTTAATGGGTAAGTAAATAAGTGGATGTGTGCTCTAGACTCAAAAATCCAACCGCAAAAGGAGTAAACATGCCTTTAAACAAAGAACTATTGGACATTTTAGCCTGCCCTAAATGCAAGGGGGATTTGATTCTAACTCAGGAAGAAGACGGATTAATTTGTGAAAAGTGTGCATTGGTTTACCCAATTAAAGAAGAAATTCCTATAATGCTTATTGAGGAAGCAATAAAGTTAGACGAGTGGAAGAAAAATTCTTAGCAATAGTCTGGATACATTCTTAAAATAAAAAAATAAAATGTCTAAAAAGAAAAGAAGAGCACTACCTGAAGAACTTAATCTTCCACTAGGTGGAATTGACAGTCATGCTCACCTTGACTTGGAGCAGTTTGGTTCAGATTTGAATAAAATAATTGACCGTGCTAAAAAATGCGGGGTGGCAGCAATAGGCAATGTCTTTTTAGGTCCGGAGGCCTATTTTAAAAATAAGGATTTATTTTCCTCGTTTGAGCAAGTATTTTATATCCTGGGTACACATCCCCACGATGCCAAAGTATTTAATCAAGATACAATAAGTAAAATTGAGCAAATTATTAATCAGGATAATAGAATAAAGGCTGTGGGGGAAATCGGGTTAGATTTCTATTATGATTTTAGCCCAAGAGAAGTTCAAATTAAAGCTTTTCAGGAGCAACTAGTACTGGCCAGGGAACTGGATTTACCTGTTGTTATTCACTCAAGGGAGGCAGAAAAGGAAACTGTGGCTATTTTACTCGATATGGGTTTTAAAGATAAAAAAGTATTATGGCATTGTTTTGGGAAAGGAAAGGATTTCTCAGAAGAACTCCTAGGCTTTGGCTGGATCTTGTCCATTCCTGGAACAGTAACCTACAGAAAGAATCAGCAACTTCAGGAAGCAGTGCAATATATACCCTTAACAAGCATGGTTTTGGAAACTGACTGTCCTTTTTTAACACCAGAACCTTATCGTGGAAAACGCAATGAACCTGCATTAATTGGTTTTACTGCCCAAAAAATCGCTCAAATTAAGGAAATTACTACCTCAGATGTTTGGACAACCACCGCTCGCACATGTCAAAAATTCTTTAACCTCTAATGATGTAATTTTATTTACACCTGCTCAATATCTATTCTTACGATTGAAAATTAACAGTTTTTTAATTGCTTTTTTCATTTAAATACAATTTCCTTTATATCACTACATTTAAGTCTAATTTTTCCCCATTCAGTCTGACCCAAAAATGTAACTTCCGGATCTATATAAAATTCTTTATTAGATTCATCATAAAACACTATCTTGGCTAAAACTTTATCATCTTGTAAATAAAAATTTACCTTTTTAATAGTTTTAAAGTCTACCCCAACATCAGCTCTTCCCATTTTTGCGGGTAAAAAAGTTAAACCATCAATAGATATTTTCTGCACTTTATAAGAGTTATTACTCTGATCTACAATTGTTACTGTAAAATAGCGATCAGGCTCAGGAATACTAGAAATAATATTATAATTATTTCCACCCATTCCAAGACAAAGAGTAAATATAATTATCAAGATAAAAAAATTAATTTTTTTCATAATATTATCTCCAAAAGGCACAAAAAAAGCTATTTTTTACTTGTATCATATACTATTTTAACAGGAATCTCGCCTTTTATATTTTTTATAAAATCATGAACCAATTTTTCTAACTCATAACTAAAAACAAGCTGTAAAACAGCCTTGTATTTGTCTACTACGGTTAAGTAAGCTAAATTATCATATCCTTCTAAAAAAAATTTAAATAAAGCAATATTTTTCCTATCAACCTGCAAATATATGCGCTTAGAATAATTATTCAGCATAGCAGACTATAAAATTTCAGCACCGTTATCCGTGATTAAAACCATATATTCCCATCTGACTCCACCCCAATTAGGATAATAAAGACCCGGTTCAATGGTTACCACCATTCCCGGCTTAAAAACACCTTTGGCAAGAGGTCCAATCGCAGGTAGTTCATGTGTCTCTAAACCAATTCCATGACCCAACCCATGAGTAAAATATTTATCTACTCCATACTCTTGAAAAAAAGATTTTGCAATAAAATATGCATCCTTTATAGGCAATCCCGGATAAATTTCTTTTATAGCCCTTTCTTGTGCTTTTTTGACAAGTTCTAAGGTATTAAGAAAATCTTTACTAGGTCTGTCGCCTATCCAAAAAGTCCTGGTCTGATCCGAGCAATAATCATCAACTCGCGCACCCATATCAATAAGTACTGGACAATTTCTAACTATTTTTGTTTTTCCGGGAATTGCATGGGGTAAGGCAGCATTGGGACCAACAGCAACTATAGTTGAAAAACTAAGTTCAGTGGCCCCCCCGGTCCTGAACAATTTTTCAACTTCCCATGCAATTTCTGCCTCTGTTTTACCTGTAGTCAAAAATGATTCAATCTGTTCAAATACCTTATGATTGAGTGCACAAGATCTTTGCAAGGACTTAACTTCGTCCTTGTCTTTAATCATTCTAATTTGTTCGACTACATTTTTAAGAGGAACTAATTCAAAATGTTTTTTTAATTGGTCATAAAAATCATAAGAAATATAAATAGATTCAAAGCCAAAACGTTTTACTCCAATTTCTTTTAAAAAATTTATTATCTTTTCATATTTATTTTGTCTATATATAAATATATTATCTTCAGGTAAAATTCTCTTTGCAGCTTCTTCATAACGTGGGTCTGTTAAGAGATAAAAATTATCTTTGGTTATAAGCAAATATCCTGATGATTCATTACACTGAGGATCATGGAGCTCAAAACCACTAAGATAATACCTATTGGCTGCACCGGAAATGAAAAAATTATCAAGACCCGAATTAAAAATTATTTCTCTAACTTTATCCAACCTATTCTGATATTTTATATCCATTTATAAACCTTTTTTATCAAAATAACCTGAAATATTATTAGAAAACATCAATTCATAATCTTTTTTAAAAAGATCGTTAAATATAATATCTATTTTTTTC
>NZ_CEYAEZ010000037.1:0-23510 GCF_982781345.1 Desulfovulcanus sp. | reverse complement strand
ATAAAAAATCAAATAAACAGGATAAAAGATTTTTCTTACGAAGAATTATTAGATATATACCACGAGTTTAAAGAAAAAGCACAAGCAAAAGGATGTTATATATATGAAGCAACAACGGCCAAAGATGCAAATAATTACATATTAAAAGTATGCCAGAAACATAATTCTCAGATAGTAGTTAAATCAAAATCAATGACTTCAGAAGAAATAAAATTAAATGATTTTCTAGAAAAAAATCATATATCTTCCATAGAAACTGATCTTGGAGAATGGATACTACAATTAGCTAAGGAATCTCCCAGTCACATGGTAATGCCTGCTATTCACAAAAGTAGACAACAGGTAGCAGAGCTCTTTACGAATGTTTTACAAAAAAATGTCGATCCTAACGATATACAAACAATGGTTAATATTGCTCGCACAGAGTTGAGAAATTATTTTTTTCAAGCCAAGGTTGGCATTACTGGAGCAAATGTTGCTGTAGCTGAAACAGCTACGGTAGGCATAGTTACTAATGAAGGTAATGCTAGACTTCTCACTACCATTCCAGATGTTCACATTGTTTTGCTTGGTTACGAGAAACTAGTAAAAACTTTTAAGGAAGCACTACAAATTATCAGAGCCTTACCCAAAAGTGCTACAGGTCAGATTATCAGTAGCTATGTGAGCTGGATAACCGGCTCTTATTTGGGCAAACATGGAGAAAAAGAAGTTCATTTTGTTTTTTTAGATAATGGCAGACTTCCACTATTTAAAAACAAAGCACTCAAGGAAGCTTTAAAGTGTATCAAATGTGGCAGTTGTGCTAATGTATGTCCTGTTTATAAACTTGTTGGAGGACATATATTTGGAGATACTTATGTAGGAGCAATAGGATTAATTTTAGCTAGTTTTTATGGAGATGAGAAAAAAGCAAATGAAATTTTAAAATTATGTATAGGATGCAAAAGTTGCTCTGTAAATTGTCCTGCTGGTATAGATTTACAACGTCTTATTTCCGATATAAACTTGGCTATCACCCCAAAATATGGTCTCGATAGATCTAAGAAGATACTATTTTCCTATATTACTCCTAATCCATATATATTTAATACAGCCGTAAAAATAGGTAAATATATTCAAAAACCTTTACAAAATGATAAACAACTTAAAAATATTCCTCTCACAAAACATAATTTTAAAATTTTTCCTTCTATACCAAATTATAATTTTAGAGAAGCATATAAAAATTTTTACAGTAATAAAAATAATAAAATATATAAAAGAAAAAAGATGCTCTTTTATTCAGGCTGTGCTATAGAATATATTTTCCCAGAAATAGGATTAAGCTTATTAAAAATATTATCAAAATTTAATCTAAAAATAGAAACACCTTCTAAAACTATATGTTGTGGTCTCCCTGCCATACACTATGGTGATATAAAAGGAGCTCAAAAAAATATTTTAAAAAATATAAAACATTTAAACGATGACTATGAAGATATAATTATATTATGTCCCAGTTGTGGCACCACTATCAAAAATGAATTTAAGAAATATATATATAATTCTCCCCAAGATTATAAAAAAATAATCAAAATATCCCAAAAAATTAAGTCGTTATCGCAATTTATCGCAGAAAACAATTTAAAATTTAAATACACAAAAGAATACCGAATAACTTATCACACTCCTTGTCATCAAAAACATGGTCTAAATTTCTCCAGTGAAGAAATCTTAGCAAAAATAACGGGCAAATACTTTATGCCTTTAAAAGATACAGATGTATGTTGTGGATTTGGAGGGACTTTTTCTTTTGATTTTCCAGAGATATCAAGTCAAATTTTGGAAGAAAAAATTAGTAATATCGTCGAAACAGGTGCACAAATTGTAGTAACTGACTGTCCTGGATGTATAATGCAAATAAGAGGAGGGTTACTAAAAAAACAAATTCCGATAAAAGTTATGCATCTTTCTGATTTTTTAAATTTTTATACCGAAATTTCTAACTAGTCGACCCTTAAAAAGTCTATATTTGATAGATTTGGTCTCAATATTTTTTATATCAGGCTATAACAAAAGAAAAAATTTAGGTTTTACTTCTCTAAATTGGCCCAAAAATATTTGGACAAAAAAAATAATACAAGCTGACTCATCAGCTTCTTGAAATATTTGTACTAGTCAAAACCAGCAATTAAAAGTGCAGCGGATCTCTTGAAACCTCACACTTCTTGAAACCTCTCATGTAATAGTAGCTGACTTATTTTTCTGCTAATTTTCTTGATTTAATAAAATTAAGAGTTTTCCAATCACAACTTAAGGTATTTTAGGTTTGCCTTAGTTACTCCTTTGGCTAGCAAATCTTTTGTGGGCTCCTATCTCCCATCCAATTTCCTTTTTCCCAGACTCCCCTTTGGCCGTCATAGCTTCTTTACTTCCGCCCTGGCCCTGGCAAAGCCCAATTTAATGCACTCCAAGATTAGGTCCCGTTCCAGTTCGGCTTGATCTGCTTTTTTATCATTTTTTAATCTTCTAATCTTATTTCATCTTTATCCCATTCAACAAATATAATCTTTTTAGGGATAGCTAGGCGTCCCAATCCAAACCAGCCTGCCGTTTTAACAACGCTATCTAAATATTTTACAACTTGACCATTAGGATACCGGACATCAACTTCTATATACATTATTAATTTCTTTCCCCCTCCCGTTGAAAATTCTGATGAAATAATAGTTGTTCCCTTTGGGTAATAACATTTCCATGTATCTCCAGCAAAAGCAATATTAGAAAATGAAGCAATAAAAAACAAAAAAATAAGAATAGTAGCCTTAAACTTTCTCATTTTATCTTCTCCCTTTTTTATGTCCGTATGGATATATTTAAGTTATCAATTAATATAAATCAAGTTGGGAAAACACAGTGCATTTCAGGATTTAGTCAAAGTCATTGGCTAGAGAAGCTGAATGATTTTAAGATGTTATAGAAAATATATTTTATCTTGATTTTACTTCACTAAAGCTGCATCCAAAAATTTTGGAAAATTATAATTATCTTGATTCTTGCAAGGATCGTTTATTTTTTCTGATCAGGCTTTCTTATATGAACATCAAGGGGTATAAAAATGGATCAAAAATATATTTTAAAACTTTTATTAAATGAACTGGAAAAAGTTGATGATCAAATTATTAATGATATTGTTTACGGAACCCATCTGCTTGGCATCGGAACTGAAAAATTTGGTCTTGCTTCCTGGGCTTATCATCAAAAAATTAGTTCAGATACAAAATTTCCACCCATGCCTTTGCATAAATCAGCTCGCGAGGCTGCCAAACTCTTGTTGAGTTCAAATCCATTTGAAGCATCTTTAGGTTTGGCCTGTGTTAATAGTTTGCTGAAGATAGATAATATTCCTCACCAAAAAAACATTAAGGCTCAGGATTTAATTGTCAGATTTGGTGAGAATAAAAATGTGGCTGTTATTGGTCACTTTCCTTTTGTAAATCGCATACGTCACAAATTTGCCAACTTTTGGGTATTGGAAAAAAGACCTCGTCCAGGAGATATCATTGAAGATGAAGCTCCATCTGTTCTACCCAGAGCTGATGTTGTCGCTATCACTGCAACTACGCTGGCCAATAATACTCTGGCAACCATTTTAGAACTAACATCACCTCATAGCTTAAAAATCATGCTGGGCCCTAGCACCCCCCTTACGCCAATTTTATTTGAGTTAGGCATTGATGTTTTAGCTGGAATAACAGTTCTGGATAAAGAAAAGGTTAAGCACAGTATAAGTGCTGGTCTTCCTTTTAAAAGGGTAGAAGGAGTGCAACGTGTTGTATGGGCAAAACGCAATATCTTGTAATTAATTAGCATTTCAAATCACTAGTGTCAGCTTAAAATTTTTAATAATGGTAACGGGTTAGGTGGGAAGAGCGCATGTTTCGGATACAAGCTCTGAGACTTTTTCTTTCCGTTATTTGAAAGTATAGCAGATACACGAAATGTTCCCATAAGGTGAATTTTCTGGGCTGTCTTTTTGGCCCACGCTGTTTGGCAACCCTGGAAAAAATTTATCTGGGCATAAAGGACAGAAATTGATTAAAAACTGAGTTATAAAATGCCATGCGCAAAGCCTCCTGTTTTTTTTCTTTAATTCCAAAATAATCTTATCATAACAATATGGTTTCATTTCCTATCCCTTTCCAGAAAGGCCATAGAAAACATCAAAATGCCCCAAAAAACCATTTTTTATAAAAAAATGACCTGAAGTACATTTTCGAATACAGTGTTCCGAAATTAACTCCCTAGCAGCTTCAATCGCTCAAAACTGTTGGCAACTATATATTACCTGATATTACCTGGAAAATATCCAAGAGTTAACCGGACACTGGTGACGAAAGAGATTCTATAGAGTACAATTATTTGCATGAAGGGCGCGTGTCCTTAGTTTAAAAATTTACCTTTTTTATTCTTGACCAATGAACATTCTTGGATTTAGAAGACTGCGATTTTTTTAAACAAGTCTTTTTAACCGCCTTAAAATAATGGAGGAAACAATGGCTGTCCATGTGGTTAACCATCCTTTAGTCAAACATAAATTGGGGATCATGCGAAAGCACGACCTGAGTACTAAAAACTTCCGGGCTCTGGCTTCCGAATTGGCCAGGTTGCTCACTTATGAAGCAACCAAGGATTTGGAAACAGAAAAGATAACCATTCAGGGTTGGGCTGGGCCCGTAGAAATAGAGACAATTAAAGGTAAGAAAATTACTGTGGTTCCTATTTTAAGGGCAGGACTAGGCATGCTGGACGGGGTCATTGATCTCATTCCCGGAGCCAAGGTTAGTGTAGTCGGCTTATACCGTAACGAGGAAACTCTTGAGCCTGTACGCTATTACGTCAAATTAGCAACAAATATTGAGAAACGAATTGCTTTAATAATCGACCCTATGTTGGCCACAGGCGGAACTCTCCTGGCTACTATCGAATTGCTAAAGGAAGCCGGGTGCAAAAAAATAAAAGCTCTTTCTCTAGTTGCCGCCCCGGAAGGCCTGGAAAGAGTAACCAAAGCTCATCCAGATGTGGACATATATCTAGCCAGCATTGATGAGAAGCTGAATGACAAAGGTTACATTCTTCCCGGACTGGGTGATGCCGGAGATAAAATTTTTGGAACTAAATAGGCACCAATCGGTGCCTATTTTTTTGTCAAAAGTTAGTCTCAAGCCATATGAACGGCGCTTTTTTTATTCTTAGACAAGCTAATTAGAACAGCTAGGAGGTGTAAATGACTACAGAAAATGCAACAGAGTACCAATTTCGGCTCAAGGACAGTATTGTTGGAGCACAAATGCTCTTTGTAGCCTTTGGAGCCCTGGTTCTCGTTCCTCTTTTAACCGGGCTTGATCCTAATGTGGCTCTCTTTACTGCCGGAGCCGGAACACTGCTTTTTCAGTTCATTACTAAACGCAAAGTACCAGTCTTTTTGGCATCTTCTTTTGCCTTTATTGCTCCCATTATTTATGGAGTACAGACATGGGGTATTGCTGGCACTTTGTGTGGTCTGGCTGCAGCAGGAGTTCTATATGTTATATTGAGTATACTTATTTCCATAAGAGGCACAGCTATTTTAGAACGTGTCCTCCCTCCCATTGTCACTGGTCCGGTAATTATGGTCATTGGTCTCATTCTGGCTCCGGTAGCCGTGCATATGGCCATGGGTAAAACTGGTGACGGATCCGCAGTTTTAGTGCCAGAAAAGACAGCTTTGTTTGTATCAATGATCTCTCTGGCCACAACTATTATTGTCTCCCTTTTTGGCAAAGGAATACTTCGTTTGATTCCCATTCTTTGCGGGATTATCGTTGGTTACATAATCTCAATTCCCCTTGGTCTTGTTGATTTTACTCCGGTCAAACAGGCTCCTTGGCTAGCAGTACCCAACTTTACTTTCCCTGAGTGGAACCTGCAGGCTATACTTTTCATTCTCCCAGTAGCCATTGCTCCAGCCATTGAACATTTTGGCGACATCTTGGCCATAGGCTCTGTCACCGGGAAAAATTATCTTGAAGATCCGGGAATAAATAAAACCCTGCTTGGAGACGGTCTAGCCACTTCATTGGCCTCTTTGGTTGGTGGTCCACCAAATACTACTTACTCGGAGGTTACAGGCGCAGTAGCCTTGATCAAGATATTTAATCCGGGAATCATGACATGGGCTGCCATCTTTGCCATTATTCTCTCCTTTGTGGGCAAAGTGGGCGCTCTTTTGCAAACTATCCCGGTTCCAGTAATGGGCGGGATTCTGGTCCTGCTTTTTGGAACTATCATGGTTGTAGGCGTAAACAGCCTTATTAAGGCCCAAGTAGATTTGATGCAGCCTCGGAACATGGCTATTGTGGCCATAATTGTTGTGTTCGGGATTGGCGGAATGACCTTTTCCGCAGGAGAATTTACATTAAAGGGAATTGGGCTGGCCGGCATTACCGGAGTCCTGTTAAACCTAATCCTGCCCAAGAAGGGTAGTTAAACGCCTCATCATAAGAGTCTGTGGCCAAACCACATTTTGACTACCAGGATTGAGAAAAACTTATGAAAAGTTGCCCTTTGGGCAAAGTTTGGCCACAGTCTCATAAAGGGATAAGAGATAAAAAACTTACCTTCACCCCCCTCTGCTTTCTCTTATCCCTTGCCCTTATCCTTATCTCACAACTTTATATCCTTCCTCCTCCACAGCCTTTTTAATCAAATCCGGATCTACCTCACCGTCTGTATCTAAATAGGCCTGTTTTTTTTCTAAACTGACTTCAACACTCTTTACCCCGGGCACAGAAGAAATAGCCTTCTTTACTGCCTGTACACAATGAGAACAACTCATACCTTCAATATTTAACACCTTCATGATGACCTCCTTAAGCTGAGTTTATAAATTACCAACGTATTTTCTTGTTAATAAGAATATGACCTTACCTAAATTCTCATTATTTTCGACGACGGTGTCCCTGTCCCAAAACCACTCGGCTTCATAAGAAAACACATACGCTACAACCTCATTGATGTATAAAAAAATCTTTTTTTCAAGTTTATCAGACTAAATATTCCGGTCAAATTTAGACTTGAATTTTAAATTTGTCTAATTAAACTGACAAACAGTCAGCGTGTCCAGCAAAAAATCAACCTAAGACCTAAATTAAGCGATTCTTAATTGAGTTTTACATTAAACATATTGGAATCAAAGTAGATTTTGAGCCAGCAATTTTCACTTAATGGGTGAGATTGCCTCGGGCAGCTCGCTCCCCTCGCAATGATAGGATGAGCGTTAAGTCTTTGCGAAAAGCGTTAACCTTGACGCAAGTTCAAACCTTAAACTGCAAAGAAATCAACCTAAAAGGTTAATCAAACCAATGACGTCCAAACACCAAATTCGACAAAAACTTCTTAAAAAACGCAACAACTTAACTCCGGAGCAGGTCGATTCATTAAGCTCTACTATATTAAAAAATTTTTATAGTCTGAATCTTCTGGATAGGGTCAGAGAAGCCTTTTTATACCTACCCATTAGGAACGAGGTAAACACCTGGCCCCTTTTACAAAAATTCTGGGAACTAAAAATTTCTACCTTTTTGCCCCACTGTGATAAAAACGAGTGCGGAAAAATGAATTTTTATCTAGTATCAAACCAGAAAGAGCTTGGCAAAGGAATTTTCAATATTCCTGAACCCATCCCTGAAATCTGCTCCCTCTATAAAGGAGAAGGACCGGATCTTATCGTCCTGCCAGGAGTGGCCTTTGACCAAAAGGGTTATAGATTAGGCTATGGCCAAGGTTATTTTGATCGCTTTTTACCCGAACTTGATTCAACTAAGACCAGAACCGTGGCTCTTGCCTATGACTTCCAGGTACTTCCATCCCTGCCCATTGATCCCTGGGACAGGCCAGTGGAGATTATTGTCACAGAAAAAAGGATAATACAGTGCAGGAAGCGATAAGATTTGAAGTTTACAGAGTCTGTGGCCAAACCCTATTTTAACCGCTGATTGAAAGTCTTGGTTTCTGAAATGCATTACAAACGGCTTGGGTAACCCATCTTGGTGAAGCTTGCGGAAAAACAGAGCATCGGGGCGAATAGGCTAAATGTTTTGCGAGATTGACCATAACCATCGGTAAAAAAGAATATTTGTTTACCCAAAATATCCCTTTATGCTCTGTCCGCAAGTAAGTTTTGAAAACAGATCCAAGTCTTTGTACCAGCATGAAAGAAACCAAGACTGAAATAAAACCATGGCAATTAAGTTGATAAAAAGGTTTGAGCACAGGCTCTATAGTTATTTAAGTTCTGTATTTTAACTGATTAAGATTGCTAGGTAAGGTAACTGTCATCCCGCTCAACTAACAGACTGCTCAACTAAACCAAGAGTAAATATCAAGATGAACATAAAATTCTCTTTTCCCGGTCTGAAAAACATAATCTGCGTCTTTGGCACCAGACTTGGCGGCCAGAGTCAGGGACCATATATGGCCAATAACATCTCTCTCGAGGTGGGAGATGAACAAAAAAATGTCCTGGTCAACAGGCAAAAATTAAAACATGACCTTGGGTTTAGTAAGTGGATAGAATTAAAACAGGTTCATGGGACAGACATCCATTTTGATCTTGAGGAAGAAAGTCTATCTGAAATCCAGCAAGAAGGTGATGGACTTGCCACACAAAAAGCGTCTATTGGTTTGGTCATTAAAACCGCTGACTGCCAGCCTATTTTTTTAGCCCACAAATCAGGTCGATTTATTGCTGCCTTGCACTGTGGCTGGAGAGGAAACAGGGCCGATTTTCCCATCATTGGAGTGCAGAAATTTTGCTCGCGCTACAACTTGCAGCCCGGAGAAGTTTTAGCTGTACGCGGGCCAAGCCTTGGTCCATGTTGCGCAGAGTTCCAAGATTTTGATGAACACTGGCCGCAAAAATTTGCCCCGTATTTTACTCCTGAAAGCCAGTGTATGAACCTCTGGGCGCTGACCAGGGATCAACTGCAAAAAGCTGGCATCAAACCTGAAAACATATTCAGCCTTGACCTCTGCACCAAATGCCTTGAACAACTGTTCTTTTCCTACCGGAGGGAAAAGACTTGTGGCCGTCAGGCAAATATTATTTACATAGTTCAATGAATTATCGAGGAAGGCTGCGCCCTTTGGGCTAGGGTCACGCGTAAGTCATGAGCCGTACCAAAGGGCGTAGCGTAATTTGTCAGTAAGTCGACTAGCGAAGAGATTATATTTAAAGGAGCTCCTCGATCGGCGTATATTCCAATCCGAAGGCCTCTGCCACCGCTTTATAGGTTATTTTACCTTTAACCACGTTAGCACCAAGTCTAATCTCGGAATTTTCCTCCATAGCTCTTTTCCAACCTTTATTGGCGATTTCAACCGCATAAGGGAGTGTCGCGTTGGTCAGAGCCAATGTCGAAGTCTTGGCCACAGCTCCGGGCATATTGGCCACGCAGTAATGTACAACACCATCAACTGTATAAATCGGATCGGAATGGGTCGTCGGCTTGGAGGTCTCAAAACAGCCCCCCTGATCGATAGCCACATCAACCAACACTGCGCCCTTCTTCATGCTTTTGAGCATGTCGCAGGTGATCAATTTTGGTGCCTTTGCGCCTGGAACCAACACTGCCCCGATAACAACATCGGCCTCTTTAACAAGCTTACGAAGTGTTGCCGGGCTGGACATCAGCGGGATACAATTACTCGGCATGACATCGCTTAAATATCTCAAACGATCCAGGTTCATATCCAGAATGTAAACTCTAGCACCCAGCCCGCAAGCCATTTTGGCGGCATTAATACCAACAACACCGCCCCCGATGATGACTACGGTGGCAGGCTCAACCCCGGGCACACCGCCCAGCAAAACGCCATGACCGCCATGGGACATTTCCAAGTACTTGGCAGCCTGCTGTGTCGCCATACGACCGGCAACTTCACTCATGGGAGTCAGCAAAGGCAGGGAACCATCCTCTTTTTGAATAGTTTCATAAGCGATGCAGATCGAGCCGCTTTTTATCAAGGCGTGAGTCAGCTCTTCGGCCGCTGCCAGGTGAAGGTATGTAAAAACAATCTGATCTTGCCGGATCAACTCATATTCTGATGGCAACGGTTCTTTCACATGCATTACCATGTCGGCACGCTCGAAAATTTCTGCGGGTGTATCAACAATCTCAGCCCCGGCTTTTTCATAATCTTCGTCCTGGAAACCGCTGCCGCTGCCGGCCGCTTTTTCAACAAGAACTGTATGGCCGTTTTGTTTCATTACCTCCACTCCCGCAGGCGTCATGGACACGCGATTCTCTTCTTCCTTGATTTCCTTTAAAATTCCTACGATCATTATTTACTCTCTCCTTGGTTTATGAAATTAGATGAATTTGAAATTTTTTTCAGGGCCAGACAAACTCAAATGCTGCTGTCTCTATGGTTTCAGCAAAATGTTTGCCATCTATTTGAAGGGAGGGGACTTGGGATTTAGGAGAGATTATGAATTGGAGTTACTTGAAAAAGGAGAGTTTTTAAAGAAAGACTATACCTATAAATTTCAGCAGGTTACATAAATAAACATTGAATATAAAAATCAAAAATGCAATTCGATTGTGCCATCAGCTTGAAAGGTGGGTACCGGCGAAGATAATCGATGATGGCAACAATTTATTCCAAAAACAACTCAATCTTGGTTCTATCTTGCTGAAAATATTATATTAACTACTTATGGTTGGTTTTATTTCCAGTGGTTCATTTTGTTGCCATTTCGATCTGGTATTTTTTTATTTTATTCAGCAAAGCGGTGTGCGAGACCCCGAGAGTCTGAGCTGCCTTACGTATGCTGCTGGATTTTTCAAGTGTTTCGACGATAATATTTTTCTCGTATTCAGCGAGCGCGGTTTTTAACGACCGGCTCCTCAACCCTTTATGGTGGGCGTGATTTAGCCCTCCTTTCATGTTTTTGCCGATTTCGTAACTGAATAAAATGCAATCGGCGTCGATCTTGTCTCCGTCACTCAGGATTGCCGCCCGCTCAACGACATTTTTCAGTTCCCTTACGTTGCCAGGCCAGCTGTGAAGGCATAATTTATTCAGTGCTTCTTTAGTGATGGATTGAACCTTTTTACCGAGTTTGGAAGCGAGCTGAAAAAGAAAGTGTTCAACCAGGATTGGAATATCTTCAACTCTTTCTGCCAACGGCGGGATATGGATCGGCAGCACATTAATTCTGTAGTACAGATCTTGCCGAAACAATTTTGCTTCCACCAACTGTTCTAAGTTTCGATTGGTGGCTGTGATAATACGAGTATTAACGGGTACTTCCTCGATGCCGCCTATTCTTCGGACACGCTTATCGTGTATGAGTCTTAAAATCTTTGCTTGAGCACTAAGCGGCATCTCGGCGATCTCATCGAGAAAAACGGTGCCATCCTTTGCAATTTCAAAAAGACCTGGTTTACCTTCCTTTCTGCCTCCGGTAAATGCTCCCCCGACATACCCGAACAATTCACTTTCCAGAAGCTGCTCCGGAAAAGCCGCACAGTTGATGGGAACAAACGGACCTTTCCTCCCACTTTCGGTATGGATTGCACGGGCAAACAACTCTTTACCTGTGCCGCTGGCTCCCCGGATCAAAACGATCGAATCCGTACTGGCGATCTTTTGAGCAAAGGAAATGGCCGCGGTAATTGAAGGATGCTGCCCGATAATATCTGTGAAGCTAATCTGGGTCGGCTCGGAAATAGATTTTGCCAAAGATTTTATTTCCTGCATATCCTTTGCAATTTCAACCGCTCCGATAATGCGACCGGAGGAATCCCAAATAGGCCGACCCGTAGCAAAATATTGATACCGTCCCGTCCTGGTGATTAGATTCTTTTTGACATTGGTATATGTTTTCCCCTCCAGGCATCTCAGGATACTATAATCCGGCAGGTTCAAAGTTTCTATACTTTGGCCAACCAACTGGTTGCCTTGACAGTTCAGGACATCCTTGGCCACTTTGTTGATAGTGGTAATCTTCCCATCTCTTCCAATGGAAATGACCCCGTCGCTTATGTTATCCAGAACAACACGAAACCTGTTTTCTCTGTCTTCCTGAGGGAGAGTTTCGATAAATCTGATTTCTATGAGATCCGATATCCTTCCGAGTATTTCGAAAATTTCTTCTTTTCTGGAGGCATGAGTACCGTTTTCAGTTTTGACATATACATACGCCTTGTCGTCTTTTCTCTGAACTTCCATGGAGACGATGTTAAACCCGTGCTCTGCGATCAAGGAGGAAATATCGGCTACAATTCCAACACGATCCCTAAAAATCAGCTCTAATTTAAAACTCAATTTGAACCTCTCATCGCATGCTGAAGAGCACTGGTACAAACAGCATTTTTGTTTTTGACGACCGCTAAAATTTTCAACGTACTTGTCAAACTCAATAAACCTTACACCTCTCCCAGATTATAGGCCTTAAGCTTCCGGTATAAATAACTCCTTTCCAGGCCAATAGCCCGAGCCAGTTTACTTACATTACCGCCGTATTCTTTTAATTTGTTTTCCAAAAACCAAGCTTCAAAACAGGACCTGGCCTGCTTAAAATTATTTGGTATATGACTTAGCTCGGGAAATAGATCCATCTTACTCCTTGATGCGGTTTTATTTTTTATTTCCGAAGGTAGCTTGCCCACATCTACTTCCTGCCCTGGATAGAGGATAAACAACCGCTCAACAAAGTTCTTCAGCTCGCGCACATTTCCCGGCCAGGGATAATTCTTTAAAACTTCAATGGCCTCTTCGGTAAATTTGAGAGGCTTGAAATTATGCTCCTGACTTAATTGGGCAATAAATTCTTCCAGCAAAACAGGTATATCTTCCTGCCGCTCTCTTAAGGGGGGCACCTCCAGAGGAAACACTTTCAGCCGATAATACAGGTCTTCACGAAAATTCCCCTCTTCTATTTCTTTAAGCAAATCTTTATTAGTGGCCGCAATGACCCGCACATCTACCTGAATAGTTTTACTTCCACCGATACGTTCAAAGCACTGTTCCTGTAAGATGCGCAAAATCTTGGCCTGAGTCTTTAAACTCATGTCGCCAATTTCATCCAGGAACAAAGTCCCCTTATGAGCCAGTTCGAATTTTCCTTTTTTTGCGCTTTGTGCCCCGGTAAAAGCCCCTTTTTCATGTCCAAAAAGTTCAGATTCTATAAGTTCTTCAGGAATAGCCGCACAATTGACAGCAATTAAAGGCTGGCTAGCTCTTTTACTCTGACGATGAATAGACCTGGCTACTATTTCTTTTCCGGTTCCGTTTTCTCCGGTAATTAAAACCCAGGCATCAGTCGGAGCCACCTGCTTGATTACCTGACGAAGTTCTTGAATAACCCTGGATCTGCCTGAAATTTCATGTACTCTATGGTTTCTAACCCGCAGTTTAAGCTCTCTGTTTTCCTGTCGCAGCCTGGCAAACTGTAAGGCCTTTTGCGCAGTAATGAGCACCTTTTCCAGAGACAAGGGCTTTTCTATAAAATCAAAAGCTCCTTTTTTGATGGCCTTAACAGCCGTCTCTATATTACCATGGCCGGAAATCATAACAACGGGTAGATCTGGATACAATTGATTTAACTTTTCCAAAACCTCAATACCATCAATTCCTGGCAGCCAGATATCCAAAAAAACAAGACCGATTTCTTCATTAATCTGTTCTAGCCCTTGCTCACCACTTTCTGCCTCCAGGACTTCATATCCTTCGTCCTCTAGAATCCCACGCATTGATACGCGGATACCTTGTTCGTCGTCTATAATAAAAATTTTTTCACTCATAAGCCTCGCTCTCCCACTAACTCACCTTACACGGGCAACTCCACCACAAAAACGCTGCCTTTGGGCTTATTGGGTTTAACCCGTACATAACCATGGTGGTCAGTGACAATAGACTTAACTATGGTCAGGCCCAAACCGGTTCCCCCTTTTTTGCGCGAATAATAGGGTTCAAACATTCTGCTCCTCTCTTCAGGAGTAAACCCGGGTCCATTGTCAGCAACCTCAATACTCACTCGTTGTAAAGGTTTATCATAAATGGCTCGAACCTGAACGCGGGGGTCTTCTTCATTGACTAGCACTTCGGCGGCATTGAGCAACAAATTCATAAACACTCTTTTTATGGCCTCGCGATCAAATTTAAATTTTGGAATCTCAGATAAAAACGTAAGTTCCCACTTGATATGGCGGTAGCTGTGCTCAAAATCTTTGACCAACTCTTCTAATAATGGAGCCAGATAATCAAGTCTCGGATGAATTTCAGGCAATTTGGCAAAGCCAGAAAATTCCTGAACCAAGGCCTGCAAATGCTCCACTTGCCTAATAATAAGCCTGGTGCATTGGGTAAAAACCTGGTCCTCGATCTGAGAAGAAAATCTTTTCTCTAGTCTCTGGGCAGATAGCTTAATCGGGGTTAAAGGATTTTTTATTTCATGGGCAATTCTGCGTGCTACCTCCTTCCAGGCGGCTAATCTCTGCATCTTTTCCAATTCTGTAATATCTTCAAACACCGCCACAATCCCTGACTTCTTACCTTCAGTACGCAATAGAACGGCATTGACCAGCAATTTAACCACTCTTCCGCCAATCTCTACATCTACCTGTCTTTGCCACTGCGAACCAGGAAGATTAGACAATTGCTCAAAAACATCGCGGATCATCTGGCCATATTCTCCCCGAACTAACTCCAAAGGAGACCGTCCAATAATTTTTTTACTATCTATGCCTAAAATAAATTCTGCCGCCTTGTTTATCGTACTAACCCGCCCCTGCCTGTCCAGAGAAATCACCCCCGCAGTAATATTATCTAATACCGCCTGCATATACCGACCACGGGCCTCTAATTCTATATTTTGCTGAGCCAGACGAAGATTGGCCCTGGTCAAACTTTCCTGGCTTTTCTCCAGATCTCTGGCCATATTATTAAATGAGCGAACCAATAGTCCAAGCTCATCATCAGACTGGTCTTCCAGGCGAACACTGAGATCTCCCCTGGCTATACGCTGGGTCCCGGCTGCCAAGGCCTGAACCGGGGCTGAAATTTCCCGAGCCAACTTAAAGCCAAACCAGATAGACCCCAGAATGATGAGCAGGGTCATGATCCCCAAGATAGTATACAAAGCAGCTTTAAGCGGATATTTCAATGATTTTAAATGCTTATACTCCTCAATTCCCCGAACTATACCGTCAAGTTTTAACAGTAATCCTTGATCTAATGTTTCACCTACTACCAGAAAACCGGTTTTGGCGTTGTCCACAGGCAAAATGCCCACAATCAGATCACCTTGAGTGCCAGGCCAGATAGCAGTCCAATACCTGGGCTTGTCCATAAGTTCCTTAAAGGGGATTTTCTTTTTTATCTCACTCCAATTTTTTTCCCACTCTGGCTGAGCATGCCAGTTTTGTTCATCCAGCTTACTGTTAATGACTCCGGTTAAACTTAGACCGTATTCATCTCTTTTTTGCAGTATAAATTTATCCATCCCCTTCCCACCCCACAAAAACTCCCGCTTACGGATCTCATTGAGCATTGTCAGGGTAGTCTTTTCCAACCTCTTTTTCGCTGAGTTATAAAAGGCCTGTCCCACTTCCAGTGCCTGTTGCATGGAATTTTCCACCTGAGACTTAAACCAGTAATCAACAGAGGTCTGAACAAACCTGACTGCAATGAAAAACATTAGTAAGGTAGGGATGATGGAAAGAGAGATAAAAACCAGAACCAGCCTAGTCCGAAGTTTAGCCCCTAAAACTTTGCGCCTGCGCTCGATGAGTAGCTTAAATACATTTCGTACAACCAGAAAAAGAACCAGTAGTAGAAGGATAAGATTGAGATTGAAGAAGGCCAGGAATAGATATGAGTTGACCCCAAAAAATTTGAGTTCAACCCAGCTTAAAAGGACAATTAAACCAATCCCAAGAAACGCCAGAATGATTTCTCTCTGCCGCCTTTTTCTCTCTCTACCGCTACTTGGATTGATGCTTATGGAAGAATTATAAGGCATGACCTTTGTTGCCTTCAAAGATAACTAGACAAAAAAGTAGCTGGATATTCTTAATAACTGAACTCCATTTCAAAATATTCCGGTTCTACTAAATCCCATGACCAAAAAAACAACGTCTTTTTTATCCACTCTGGAATTCCCAGAGTTTTGAGCGCTACTTCTACCTTCAACGAATAATTATGTCCTTTTTTAATTATAGACCAGGGACTTAGGGATATTTCTATATCCTGAAATAAACTGTTTATCTTTTGAGGAGAAAATTTGGGAAATTTATAATCTTGTCCAGAGATATTGATTACATACTCTCCCTTTAACATATCTTTATGCATGATAATTAAAAAACTTCTGTGTACTAAAGATTTATCCCAAATAAAATTCCTTTGCTCATGAACAGATGCTGTATAAACAAGGCCCAACCTTTCTCCTTCATCCAAGGATCTTTTTATAGCCCCAAAGCCTTCAATCTTTAAGTCAAATTTAACTTTTAGAGTTGCATTGGAATTATCTAAAACCAAATTATAAACTTCCAGACTCTGTGCCATTACAAATGGAGCAAAGCCTAAGAAACAAATAAAAAATAAAAAATAAAAAAGTTTTTTAGCCTTGTGGTGCATTAAAAAATTCAAGGTATAGGGTGTAGAGCAAAAAAATCCACATGATGCGCATGAAAAAAAAGTTAAATACCACATATGCCCTGCGTCTCAGAAATTGGGTTAAGCGACTTTTCCATGCGCATCTCAACAAACTTAAATCAGCACATCAGCCATAGAATAAAGCTTTCCGGAACTCTGTTTGGCAAGCCACTCTGCGGCGCGCAGTGCTCCTTGAGCAAAAGTTTCTCTGGAATGAGCCCGATGGGTAACTTCAATCCGCTCGCCAGGCCCTAAAAAGTAAACCGTATGATCACCAACAACATCGCCCCCGCGTAAAGTTTGTACTCCTATTTCATCTTTAGTCCGCTCTCCAATAATACCTTCACGGCAAAACTTACCCACATCATCTAATTTCAAATCTCTGGCCTGAGCTAAAACCTGAGCTAATTTCAATGCCGTTCCTGAAGGAGCGTCCTTTTTATACTTGTGATGAATTTCAGAGATCTCTAAGTCATATTTTTCACCTAATAGACGCACAAGCTCTGGCAAAATTTTAAGTAAGACATTTATTCCCACGCTCATATTCGGGGCCCAGAGCAACCTGGTGCTCTGAGCAATTCTGTGTAATTCTCGTAGTTGTTGAGGAGTGAAACCGGTAGTCCCAATTACCGCAGCCGTATTAAATTCTCGACATCTCTTGGCTGTATTCAGACTTACTTCCGGTATGGTAAAATCAATAACCACAGCCTGGGGAAATTTGGGTAAAAGTTCTCCAAGATCGGTGACCACCGGACAATCCAGATATTCCAGTCCATCCTCAAACCCGGACTTTTCTACAACCCCCATTAAACAAAAATCGTTATCTTCTTGGGCCAGAGAAGCAATAGTTGCTCCCATCCTCCCTTTTGCCCCCATAACAATTACTTGAGTACCCATATACATTACCCCTTCATCAGTTTATCGGTTTATTAATACTCGATCTAATCGAGCTGCAGGACAAGTACTAGAAGCTAACTAACCAATCAAATCTAAAAACTCATTCTCATTTATAATAGTTAAACCAAGGTTTCTGGCCTTATTCAACTTGCTGCCTGGGTTATCTCCAACAACAACATAGTCTACATTCCTGGATATGGCACTAACCACTTTGCCTCCCAGTTCCTCCACTCTTTTTTTGGCCTGAGGTCTGGACATAGAGTTTAGTCCACCTGTAAAAATAAACTTCTTGCCCTCAAGTTTACCAGGTTTTGTCGCCTTCTTAACAGATTTAGGCCACAAGCCTATTTGTTTGAACTCCGAAATAAGTTTCTTGTTGGCTGAATTTTGAAAAAATTTGTAAATGGACGCAGCTACTTCAGGACCAATGTCGGGTAAAGTTTGCAATTCTTCCGGACTAGCCTGAGCCAGCTCATCCAGATCCTTATAATTTTCAGCCAGGACACGGGCCGTTTGTTCACCAACCAAACGGATACCCAGAGCAGAGATGAGTTTCTTCAAACTGGCCTTTTTTTTGGCAAGCTCAATGGAGCGGAGTATATTCTCCGCTAGTTTATCTCCCATACGTTCCAGTGGCAAGAGGTCTTCTTTTTTTAACCTGAATAGATCAACGGGAGATTTAACAAGGCCCTTGCGTACCAAAGTCTGGACCCATTTTTTGCCCAAACCCTCAATGTCCAAGCCACTTTTGGACACAAAATGGATAAGGCCTTGCTCCAATTTGGCCGGGCAGGAAATATTCAAACATCGCCAAGCCACCTCATCGCCAATTTTGGCCACAGGACTATTACAGGCCGGACAGGTACGTGGAAAGTGAAATTCTTTTTCGCGGCCCGTTCTTTTCTCTTTAACAGGCCTGACCACCTCCGGAATAACATCCCCGGCCCTCTGCACGACAACCGTATCGCCTATTTTCAAATCCTTGGCCCGAATTTCGTTTTCATTGTGCAAAGTAGCCCTGGAGACGACAGCACCACTTAACGTGACTGGCTCCAAAATTGCCACGGGAGTCAAAACACCGGTCCGGCCCACCTGTACCGTGATATCCAGAAGTTTAGTCTGCCCCTGGTGCGCTGGAAACTTTAAAGCCAGGGCCCACCGAGGAGCCCTGGAAGTAGCACCTAGCTTTTCCTGCAAATGCAGATCATTTACCTTGACTACAATCCCGTCTATTTCAAAAGGTAGTCTATACCTCTTCTCCAGCATACTCCTATAATATCGGGCCACATCCTCAGGCCCGGGACAGAATTTTCCTTCTGGGACAGTGGCAAGACCAAGAGACTTGAGACCAGTAACAACTTCCTCCTGCGTTGTCCATTTAGGCTCACTTTTCCAACGTATTAAGCCAAGACCGTAGGCAAAAAACTTTAATGGTCTCTTGGCTGTAATTTTTGGATCAAGTTGTCGCAGAGAACCGGAAGCGGCATTTCTAGGGTTGGCAAAAACCTTCTCTCCCTTTTTTAACTGCTCTGCATTTAACTTCTCGAAATCCTTTTTTGAGATAATTACCTCGCCTCTCACTTCCAGGTATACGGGACAATCCTCACTCAAGAGGGTTAAAGGTAGATTCTTTATCGTCCGCATATTAGCTGTAATGTCCTCGCCTACCAACCCGTCACCACGTGTAGCAGCTGCCACAAATTGCCCTTTCTCGTAGATTACCTCTACAGCCAGACCGTCCAATTTGGGCTCAGCCCAGAAACTAGGCTCAACGCCGGGCGCAAGTCTTTCTATTTTCTGTACAAACTCCTGCCATTCTTCAAGAGAAAAAGCATTATCCAGGCTGTACATGCGCACAGAATGTGGTCTGGAGGCAAAACTTGCCAGAGGAGCTCCAGCAACTCTTTTGGTCGGTGAATTGGGGTCATCAAGCTCCGGATATGTCGCTTCTAACTCTTTTAACTCGGCAAATAACTTATCATACTCCGGGTCAGAAATAACAGGATCGTCTAAAACATAGTAGCGGTAATCGTGATAGTTGATCTCCTGACGTAACTTTTTGACCTTTTCCACAATTTCCAAGGGCACAGTCATCGTTAGAGGATCTCCTGCAATTTTTTGAAACTATCTTTTTTACCCACAGCCACCAAAGTATCCCCGGCCTCAAGAACGGTTTTGGGCACAGGATTATAAATCATATCTCCGGAGGCCTTTTTAATGGCAATAACAATCAAGTTAAATCTAGGCCTAATCTCGGATTGTATAAGGTCTTTTCCCACCAATTCAGAAGACTCGCTTATCTCAAGTTCTTCCAACTGCAAATCAAGATCTTGCTCCAGCAGTGCCAGCTCTAAAAAGTCAATCACTGTTGGGCGTAACGCTACCTGAGCCATGCGCATTCCCCCAATAATATAGGGAGTAAGGACGCGGTCAGCTCCGGCAAATTGAAGTTTTTTGATAGAGTCCTCGTGTTCGGCCCGAGCAATAATCTGCAAATCCGGCCTTAATTGCCTGGCGGTCAGCGTCACATAAACGTTTTGGGCTTCTTTGCTTAAAGTTGTGATCAAAACCTTGGCCTTTTTCAGATTTGCTGAAAGCAACACTTGATCTGAGGTAGCATCCCCATGAACATGTAAAATCCCTTCCATCTCCAGCTCATGAGCAATGTGTTCGTCTTCTTCAATTACCACTAACGGCAAATCCTCTTTTAAGATTTCCCTGGCCACAACACTGCCAATACGACCATAACCACAAACTATAAAATGATCTTCCAGATTGTTGATAATTTTTTGCACCTTTCGCTTCCCCCATAAAGCCTGGAGCCGCCCCTCCACAAGTATCTGGGTAAATGTACCGACCAAGTAAGCAAAGTTACCCACACCCATTAAAATGAGAACAGAAGTAAGCAAACGCCCCCTGGGACTTAAAGGATGGACCTCCAGAAAACCAACAGTAGATAAGGTGATCACTACCTGATAAAAGCTTTCCAGAAGAGTCCATCCCTCAACATAGTAATAAATGATGATTCCCAATAAAAAGACAAAGAATAAGGATATTGTCCCCAAAATCAGGGGAAGAAAAAATCCGTACTTAACTTTCCAGCGCAGAAAACGATTGGACAATACGTTGGTACTATGCATAACAAACTAGGACCTTGTCATTATTCTCGCACTTGTCCCTGTCCGAAAACCACGAATTTAGTACTGGTTAATTCTTTAATGCCCATAGGACCATAGGCATGTAGTTTGGAGGTGGAGATACCAATTTCAGCTCCCAAGCCGAACTGTCCGCCATCATTAAACCTGGTAGATGCATTGACCAAAACGGCAGACGCATCCACTTCCTGGACAAATCTTAAAGCCCGCTGATAATCTCTGGTCAAAATGGCTTCAGAATGATTTGAGCCATAGCGGGCAATATGTTCCTGAGCCTCATCCTGAGAGTTAACCACTTTCACTGCCAGATCCAGAGACAAATACTCCTGACCCCAATCATCTTCCGTAGCCGGGACTACATTTTCTGAAAAATGACTTATGGCTACCGGACAAGCATGAAATTTGACGCCTGCCGAACCTAGTTTCTGAGCAACCAAAGGCAAAAACTCTCCCGCGATTTCTTTATGCACCAGCAAACATTCCAAAGCGTTGCACACTCCCGGCCGCTGCACCTTGGCATTAAAGACAATGTCCAGAGCCGCGCTTACATCCGCATCTTTGTGCACATAGATATGGCACACCCCTTTGTAATGCTTGAGCACAGGCATGGTCGCCTGTTCGACAACCGCCCGAATAAGCCCTTCTCCTCCACGCGGAATAACCACATCTATAAACTCATCCAGTTTGAGCATGATTTTAACGGCTTCCCGATCTGTTGTAGGCAATAAAACCACACCCTCTTCGGGCAGTCCTGCCTGCTTTAAAGCCTGGGATATCAAACGGGAAAGGATCTGATTGGAATGAAAGGCCTCGGAACCACCCCTTAAAATCACTGCATTACCAGCTTTAAGACATAAAATAGCAGCATCAATGGTTACATTAGGCCTAGATTCATAGATAATAGCCACCACTCCCAGCGGAATACGCATTCGTCCGACCATTAAGCCATTGGGTCTTTTTTTCATTTCCTCAATCTCACCTACGGGATCAGACATGGCAGCCACCTCAACACAGGCTTGTGCCATGCCGGCAATAATCTTGGGAGTAAGCTTTAACCTATCTATCCGGGCCTGATCCAAGCCCCTTTCTTTAGCTGCGGACAGATCTAATTCATTGGCCTGGATAATTTCCTGTTCTTTCTCCTTTAATAGTTCAGACAATGCGTACAAAGCTGCATTTTTATACGCGCCTGAAGCAGTGGCCAGTTTTCTGCTGGCCTGTTTTGCCTGTTCTGCCAAATCAAGGATTTGCTCTTTTAAACTCATATCAACCCTCCTCCCCTTATTCTTTCATAAAGACACAAAATCTTGTATCCCTCTAATAACCAGATCAATCTTTCAAACATAAAAAAAAATAATCAACTTTACTAAACTCAGTTAGTTTACCTACTCTACCGCTCAACTACGCAACCAAATAAGCTAATCAAGGAACATCGCGTCTTTCTTTATAAACTGCACCAGAATCAAAGAAACTATACTCATGCCTGCCCCCATAAAAAAAGGGATCCGGTAATCAGTCATCCACAAAATCCCACCCACTACCGGAACAATAACCGCAACAATATGGTTAATGGTGAACCCAACAGCCATGCTTGGGCCAATATCTTTTGGATGGGCAATTTTTTGAAAATAAGATTTAATAGCTATGGAAAAATTAAAAAAAATGAAATCCAGGATATACATAAGCCCGGCAACCCATTTACTTTCTGTAAAGGCGTAGGTCAAAAAAATAAAAATCAAAGCCAAGTATTCCAGAGATAGGACCTTGCGCTCGCCAAAGCGATTGATGGCCTTACCGATCAAAGGACTGGCAAAGTAGTTGAGTACATTGTTAATAATAAACAAAACCGTAACTTCCTGTACAGTAAAGTTAAAGCGTTTAACAAGTAAAAACACGGCAAAAGCCATAAAAATTTGTCTTCTTGCACCGGCCATAAAGGTCAATGCATAAAAAAGCCAATACCTGGCCCTGAGAACCATTTTCTTATGCTGCACAGGAAGATTCTTATCACTCGGATCCTGCATTATGGCCCAGAATCCTCCAACGACAACCAGTCCACCCAAACAGATAAACATCTGCGTATAATTTAAAAACTTGGCCAAAATAAAAATAACCACGCCAATAGCAATATTGGTGGCAGAACATACGGCACGCAATCTGCCCAATACGATGGGAGCCATGGAGTATTCAAAATACTGCAGTGTCAGGGATTGATTTAAGGTTTCATAATAGTGAAACCCAAAAGACATAAGCAAAGTTGTAAAAACAAGTCCTGCAAAAGAAGGCAAAAGCCCGGTCAAACCAACACCCAACCCCAAAAAAATGACAGAAAGGGCAGCAAGCCTGTGCTCACTAATAAGAAAAAGCAAGTAAATGACCAGGAGGGCCAAAAAGCCTGGAATTTCCCGGATGCTTTGTAAAATGCCCATCTGCTGACCATTTATCCCGACCACCTCTACACTAAAGTTATTAAACAGGGTTCTCCACCCCTGAAATCCAGCAGCAGTGGTAATTGTGAGTACGAGTAAAAACAGGTACATTCTGCGTTGACTGACAGTCACTTTGCTCTCCTTGTAATTCGAGACAGTACACGAGCATTTCTAAAAGCCTGGTTATGAGTCTGTGGCCAAACCCCATTTTAACCGCTGATTGAAAGTCTTGGTTTCTGAAATGCATTACAAACGGCTTGGGTAACCCAATCTTAGTGATGCTTGCGGAAGAACAGAGCATCGGGATGAATGGGCTAAATATTTTGCGATACTGACCATAACTATC
>NZ_CEYAEZ010000036.1:0-23650 GCF_982781345.1 Desulfovulcanus sp. | reverse complement strand
TCGGCACCTTTTGTTCCTTTTTTTGTGAAAACAAGCCAAGATATTTCTGTGAGGTATTAAAATGCAATCTACAAATAGGTTTACGATTATTATCGTCCAGTAATATACCGCAGTAACTTTTTTTATCACGCATAGCTACTCTAGATACATCTATTACTTCTCTGACTATAGCTTTAATGATATTATAGCCTTCTATTTCCTCTTCTGTGGTTACTATTGTCTTGTCATCTTTGTTGTTTTGAACATAATCATCACTCATTTGGTCTTCGTTATTCTGGTCATCAGATGATAATGCTGACTTTAATCTTTCATTTATTTTATCATTTATAAATTGACGTTGTGCATCTTTTACGATTCCAGTAAATTTTTTTATGATATTTTGAGTTGATTTGCCATCGTATATCTGTGAAGAAAAAAATCTGACAAATTGAGAAGAAGGGTTTTCAAGTTGCTGTTCGAGAATTTTTTTAATAGCCCCAGTATATTTTAATTTACTTGCTGTAGTTAAAATATCTTCGAGGGAAAAAGCAGACTTTGAGAATTTTTTAAGCTGTCTTATGTGATGCTCCTCAAAATCTAACATGCCGAATTCGAAAAATGGTTTTGAATCCATTTTGTTTGGCTCTTCAATATCAGAAAAGAAAAGATATCTTATTCCATTTGTAAGAATTCCAAATCGCGCGTCTGTGGCCGAAAAATATCTGTAAAGTTGAGATGCATGTTCCTTATCAAGATCACACTTACTCCATTTACACTCAATCAGTATTATTATGCCATCATCTTTTTTTATGGCATAATCAACTTTTTCACCTTTTTTAGTTCCGATGTCCGCCGTGAACTCTGGAATCACCTCGAGAGGATTGAAAACATCGTAGCCAAGGGCGGAAATAAATGGCATAATTAAAGCTGTTTTAGTTGCCTCTTCTGTTTGAAGATGGTCAAGTTGTTGAGGAATCCTTGAAGCTAAGTCTTTTATTTTATCTATTAGGTCCATCTTTCCCTCCCTTTACGATTTTTTTATAGTAAAGTTGGCACTGCTTGACGCGGGGTGCGGTCTTACGCAGGGTCGGGCCAAGCTATCTTGTTGAAGGTTTGGAATTACTCTTCCAAAAATAAGTGTCTTGAGGCCCAATATCCTCCTTTTCGGCATTAAAAACAACGCTATATGTGTCCATCTGTTCTCGAAGCTGAAATGTTTCACCATTCTCAAGAACCTTCCACCCTTTGGCGAGGATGCCAAGCTTTCTTTTTGTCTCCTCAATAAAATACTTGCTTCCAACAGCTATGCTTTGAGTCCACTCGTTCTGATGAGCGTTGTTGCCATTCTTCAGCGATTCATATCCACCCATTCTCTATGAGCCTCTTTGAACTCATCGTAGGTTCAGAAGCCAGCTAATGTCGCAAGTTTTTGGTATGCAATGAGTGCACATTTTCTTTAATTGCTCATTTTTCTCCAAAAAAGGCCGTTATTGGGTAGCAAATGGCTCTTTTAAAGGCTAAAATTGTGCGTTTTCAGTAACTGAGCTTGCCCAAGTATGTCGACGAACACGACTAGGTACCAACCAGCATATTGTATTTTGTAAGCCTTTCAGTTGCCTCCTCTATTCTTGGTGGTGCTCAACAGGGTCGAACAAAGCAGAATCTACCTAACACCCTGAAAATATAAATTTTGTCTATTTATATTCCATTCCATAATTCACAGAAAATACATGCAAGTTATCTATAAAAATTAAATTACTTAATTAATAATTTTTGACAAAGTCAAGCAGATTGCTCAAAAGACAATAAAAGTGTCCAGTTTTCCCTTAGATTCATGAATGTAGGAAGATTTTCGCCAGTCTCTTAAACATTATGATATATAGCAGAAGAAGAGCATAGGATGTTTATCATGTAGGCTTCTAATGGAACAAAATATGAGGATAACAGGAATAAAGTGTAGAATTTATTACAAAAAATCATAATGAGAGAATGTAATTTTCTTTTTGGTTATAGTTGAATCTGTATAAATGATAAGAAATAAGCTTAAATATATTTGTTCTGTTTTAAGTTATTATTTTCCCACCTATTTCAATGACATATCTATCAAATTTGATGTCTTCAATATCTGAATAAAATATATTATCAAAACAGCTCACAAAAAAGTTTTTTCTCCGTCCCTGTATTCATTTCGGGCGAACTTTACTATTTTTTCTGAAATATTCCAGTGGAATAATGGCTTTTTTCAGATAAGATATTTGGTTGGTTTATAAAAAGCGTCAAATTCCTTAATGTTATGGAATATATGGATTTGTTGAGTTGGGCGGTTGTTTGTTGAATTTATAGAGGATAGGTGGCATTAAGTGAAAAGTTTCTGACTGTGTCAGGATACGCGTGTATAACGAATTATCAAGCACGAATGGGGAGGAAATGGCTGGGAGCATTGATGATTTAACTATCAATTGGACTGATGAAGACTGGAGTCTGGTGGTCAAGGAGTTGAAAAAAGAGGTCTTGACACGCGGGGCATGGAGCACAATTATGTATGCATATCAAGAGTTGGATCGTAGAATAGGAGATTATGGGCCGGTTGAATTCAGGGGTGTGCGTTATTAGAAACGAAATGGAGATTTAGCCTCCAGTCCAAGTTCAATATTTCGCCCATAAAACAGACCCACTAGATCGTTCAAACTTTAACTCAGTGGGCTAAAGAACTCAACAATTGACTTTTGACATAGTTTAATTAGGTTAAATGATATGAGCGAAAGTATATCAGAGGGACAGATCCTACCCGGAACAGTTATAGAGGAAGACTTGGAGGAGCCACGGCGGTATAAAGTTCTTTTGCATAATGATGATTATACGACCATGGAATTTGTTGTCTATGTCCTAAAAAAAGTCTTTCATAAGACCGAGGCCGAGGCTCACCATATCATGATGAGTGTTCACAAAAATGGAATTGGTGTGTGTGGGGTGTATCCTAAAGAAGTGGCCGAGACCAAAGTTGCGATGGTCCGCCATATGGCACGCAAAGAAGGTTATCCTTTGAAATGCACGATGGAAGAGGTGTAAATGTTAAGTAAGGAATTAGAAAAGATTATTGGCTTGGCTATTCAGGAAGTCAAAAAAAGACATCATGAATTTTTAACCTTGGAGCATATTCTATATGCCTATACCCTGGATGAAAAGGGAAGGGCTATTTTAGAAGACTGCGGGATAGATTTGACTCGGTTAAAGAATCAACTGGAGCGTTTTTTTATTGAACACCTGGAAGTACAGCCTTCTTCCCAGGACCGAGAAATCATTCAGACCGTGGGTGTGCAACGGGTGATGCAAAGGGCCATAATGCACATCCAATCAGCAGGGAAAAATATGGTTCAGGCTGGAGATCTTCTTGCAGCCATGTTTGAAGAGGAAGATTCCTTTGCTGTTTATTATCTTCGCACCCATGGCCTGACCAGGCTGGATGTATTGGAATATATTTCTCACGCTATGGAAGAAGATAGCCCCGGGTCTTCTTGTCCTGGATGTTCAGATCAGGAAAAGAGAACTGGTGAAAAGAGCGCACTGGCTTTATATACAGTTAACCTGGTTGAAAAGGCCAAAAAGGGCTTGATTGACCCGTTGGTGGGCCGAGAAAGGGAGATGAAAAGAGTAATTCAAGTCCTTTTGCGGCGCAGAAAGAATAATCCCATCCTGGTAGGAGATCCGGGCGTGGGAAAAACAGCCATGGCCGAGGGTTTGGCCTTGAAGATTGCCAGTGGCGAGGTGCCTGAGCCTTTTCTGAAAACTCAGATTTATGCTTTAGATATGGGAGCGTTACTTGCCGGGACCAAATTCAGAGGTGATTTTGAGGCCAGACTAAAGGGAGTGATTAAGGAGCTGAAAGAGATCCCGGGCGCGATATTGTTTATCGATGAAATTCACACCATTGTTGGGGCCGGGGCGACCACTGGCGGTTCAATGGACGCCTCAAATATTTTGAAGCCAGTTCTTGCTTCAGGAGAGATTAGGTGCATTGGGTCAACCACTTATGAGGAATATAAGCTTCATTTTGAAAAGGATCGGGCTTTGTCCAGAAGGTTTCAGAAGATTGAGCTATCTGAGCCCACCATTGAAGAAAGCATAGAGATTTTAAAGGGGCTTAAGCCCTACTATGAAAAGTATCATAAGGTTAAATACATGCCATCAAGCCTAAAGGCAGCCGTGGAGCTTTCTGCCCGGTTTATTAATGACCGCTATCTTCCGGACAAGGCCATTGATGTCATGGATGAGGCAGGGGCTTATTTTATGCTTGAAGGAACTATAAAGGGCAGGAAGCAGGTTACTCCGCGTGATATTGAAAAGGTTGTGGCCCGCATGGCTCGTATTCCTTCTCGCCAGGTGTCTACATCAGACAGGGAAAAACTCTTAAATTTGGACAAGGAACTGAAAAAGGTCATTTTTGGTCAAGACAAGGCCATAGAGCTTTTGGCCAAGGCCATAAAGCGGGCCAGGGCAGGACTAAGAGATGTGCACAAACCCACGGGGTCATTTTTAATGATTGGTCCCACGGGTGTGGGTAAAACAGAACTGGCCAAGCAACTAGCCAACACGATGGGGGTAAAATTTGTTCGTTTTGATATGAGCGAGTACATGGAAAAACATGCTGTGGCCCGCCTGATTGGCGCACCGCCGGGCTATGTGGGTTTTGATCAAGGGGGTCTACTCACTGAGGCCATTCGGAAAAATCCTTACTGTGTTCTACTCCTGGATGAAATAGAAAAGGCCCACCCAGATATGTTTAATATACTTCTCCAGGTTATGGATCATGCAACGCTCACGGATAATACCGGCCGGACGGCAGATTTTCGGCATGTTATACTGCTTATGACTTCCAATGCCGGGGCCAGGGAAATGGAATCGAGAGCCATTGGTTTTGGTCAGGAGGATGAGACGGATAAGGTCCAAAAGGCCATGAAGGCAGTGGAAAAGCTGTTCAGTCCTGAGTTTCGCAATAGATTGGATGCGGTCATTCCCTTTGGTAGCTTAAGTCAGGAAATTATGGAGATGATCGTCGATAAATATCTTGCTGAATTAAATGAGATGCTCACAGCTCAAAAAGTCCAGGTACAGCTCACTCCTTCAGCTAGAACCTGGCTGGCTAAAAAGGGGTATGATCCTGATTTTGGAGCCAGGCCTTTGTCCCGGGTTATGCAGGAAGAGGTCAAAGACATTTTGGCTGATAAGCTCCTTTCCGGAAAGCTGGATAAAGGAAAGAAGATTCTCATAGACCTGGATGAGGAGAATGACCAGCTCAGTTTTAGGGTTCTCCCAGTGAAATAATTTGTTTGTGAGTTTGGTCTCTTATGAGCTTTTCCAGTTTTAATTACCTGCTTTATCTAGTTTTAGATTATCATTATTCCACATGGTTCATTGATTTTAGCAATAGCTGAACATGACAGTTTTTTATCTATCTAAAGAGCCTATTTTCCCCCACCCAAGGTTTTCTGACCCGGATGGGCTTTTGGCTGTGGGTGGGGATCTATCTTTAGAGCGCCTTATTTTGGCCTATTCCCAGGGTATTTTTCCCTGGTATAGCCCAGGAAATCCTATTCTCTGGTGGAGTCCTGATCCCAGGCTGGTGTTATTCCCCGAAGAATTACATGTCCCCAGAAGTTTGCGCCGGGTGCTTAATAAAAAAAGATTTAAGGTGACTATTGATCAGGCCTTTGAACAGGTTATAAACATGTGTGCTAAAGTGAGAAGGTCCGATGGATACGGCACCTGGCTGGTACCGGAAATGATTGAAGCATATATCCGGCTACATAAACAGGGGTTGGCTCATTCTTTTGAGACTTGGCAGAAAGACCGTCTGGTAGGGGGAGTGTATGGGGTGAGCCTTGGCCAGGCGTTTTTTGGAGAATCCATGTTTTATCTTGTGCCCAATGCCTCTAAGGTAGCCCTGGTTCACCTGGTCTTTTATCTTCGTAAGAAGTCGTTTCATTTTCTCGATTGTCAGCAGACCACACACCACATGCTCCGCTTCGGAGCACGGGAAATCAGCCGAAACGAGTTTCTACAGCGCCTGAAACAAGCCCTTCAATATCCGACCCGTCGAGGTAAATGGGGAGATGGATAGCTTTACGCAAAGCTTCTTCATGGAACCAGATTTTCAAATTTTTTCTCCAGAGCTTTAAGGACAACCTCGGGTTTAAGATCCTCGAGACATCTGGGGTTGGCACAGGTATTTTGATTGCAGGGCTGGCAAGAAAGGCCTAGCTGGATATGTTCATGTTCTGCTGAAGGATAGGTCCAGGCCCCGCTAGTTGCACCAAGGATGGTTAGGGATGGGGTATTTACGGCCACGGCAATATGGCGAGGAGCAGAGCAATTGCCAAGATGTAAATTGGCGTGAGCAATGCAGGCTGCCATTTCCCGCAAGGAGAGCATCTTTTCAGGCAAAATACAATAATCTTCTGCCTGTGACTGGGATAAAATTCTCAAAGCCAGTTCTTTTTCTCCAGGGCCATAGAGGAGAAGAAACTTTATGTTTGGCCATTTCTGACTGACTTGATGGATAAGCTGAGCAAAGTGGCCTGCTGGCCATCTTCTGGTTATGCGCCTGTGCGAAGGGTCTAGGGTGATAAGCAAATTTTTTTTTGTGACACCTTGCCCGGCTAGATAATTTTTTGCCCGGTCAAGTTCCGCCTCTTTAAGCCAAATTTTTGGCCTGTTACCCTGCCAGGAAATGCCTAGTGGTTTTAGAATGCTGGCTTTGAATCTTGCTGCATAGCCTGGTTCTGGTTTTTGCCAATGGGTGTATAATAATCGATTATACCAGGGCGGCGGGTAGGTTAGTTTAACTCTGCTTCTGGAAAACAAAACAACCCATCGGCACCTGGGCAGTTGTTGAAAGTCAACAATGAGATCAAAATTTTCCCGGGCAATTTGTCGGTAAAACTTCAGTTCTTTCCAGAGATTATTGGTCTTCTTCTTGTCTATAACCCAGATTTTACTGATATGAGGATTGTTTTCAAGGATAGGAAGACATTTTTTTTCCGTAAAAAAGTGGATTTGGGCCTCAGGAAATCTTTTTTTTAGTAGTTCTACACTGGGAGTGGTCAGAAGAACATCGCCAATTTGGCGAAGTTGGCAAACCAGAATTTTGTGAATATCGGTTAAGTTAAAAGAGTTTTTTGATGACATAGATAATAATTAGTCAATGAACAGACCGACTTTAATTTTTTTCTACTCCAATTCTTCCTGTATAATGGGTTTGGCCGAGCTTAAGTCGTAAAAGCCGTGTACAGGAAAGGGAAGAGGATAATCACAAATCTGCTCCAGGCGAATTCGTCCAAAGTTTTCATCCTCAGGCATTTCTGAAAGTGGCATAAGGCCCAGTGGAATGGGGAAATCCAGTGGAGCACTCGTTATGGTTTTAAGTCTTGAAGCGTATCTCTGGGCAAGATAATCTACTAATTGGTCCCGTTCATCTTGAGTGAAGGCTTCCAAAAGTATTTTTTTACTTCTGTTTATATCTGGAGTTATCCCTTCCTCAATTGGTTCTCCCAGGAGTTTGTCCCATTGATAACCATTTTCTTCTTCCACATCCCAATAGGGACGAAAAAGATGGACTTCTACATCACGTCGGCCCTTAAAAGACTTGATAGTCATGGTTACAATGTAAGCCCGATTTACAGGGAGGGGCTTACTTGGAGGAATGATGTTTATGTCCATAGTTACTCCTTAATGTGGGCGTATCTACTCTCTTAATTATTTGTCATGGCATTATCTTAGCAGATATAACAAGTCAAATTTTTGCGACACTATACTTTAGCCTCGAAGTTTAAAGGAAGAAAATCGGCTTTCAATTTTTGGTTGCCCATGTTTTATGCAAACTTATTTATTTTTTTATAATATTTTTAGAAGTGATGAATTCTAGCGGCATGGTTTTTCGTCCTTAGGAAATATAAACTGAAGATTTTGTCTATGGCTCTTTACAAGCTATGCCCTCTAAGGCTAACTTGAGATTTTAAAAAAGTGAGCGCGAGGGGAAAAATGAGCAAAAATTTTCTTACTATTTTAGATCTGCCCATGAGAGTTGCCCGTGACCTTGTTTTAAGGGCCAAGGAGATGAAGGACAGAGTTTATCAAGGTGACATTTTAAAGGGGAAAACAATTATCCTGATTTTTGAAAAGGCCTCAACCAGAACTAGAATTTCTTTTGAGGTCGCCATTCAGCATTTAGGTGGGAAATCTGTTTTCATGACTCCTAATGAATCTCAGTTAGGTAGAAATGAACCTTTAAAAGATACAGCCCGGGTCTTATCCAGATATGCACAGGGCCTGGTAGTCAGGACTTTTGCCCAGGAAAACCTGGAAGAAGTGGTCAGGTTTGGCCAGATTCCGGTGATAAATGCTTTGACCGATAAGTTTCATCCTTGTCAGGTGATGAGCGATTTGTTGACCATATATGAGCGGACTCCGGACTTTTCCCAGCTTAAAATAGCCTGGGTGGGTGATGGCAATAACATGGCTCACTCCTGGATTAATGCAGCCGTCTATTTTCCTTTTCAGCTTAATATGGCTGTGCCTAAAGGATATGAGCCTGATATTGATGTGCTTGAGCGAGCCTTGCAAGCAGGAGCAAAAATTTATCTGACACATGACCCCAAGGAGGCGGTTGCCGGTGTTCATTATGTCAATACCGATGTTTGGGCGTCTATGGGACAGGAAGACGAGCATGATCAGCGCAAAAACGCATTTGATGGTTTTCAGGTAAACAGCGAACTTCTGTCCTTGGCCGATCCCGATGTTAAGGTACTGCACTGTTTGCCTGCACACAGGGGAGAAGAGATTACTGACGAGGTGATTGAAGGGCCATGGTCTGTTGTCTGGGATCAGGCAGAGAATAGATTGCATATGCAAAAGGCTATCCTGGAATGGATTTATAGCCAGGATTAAGGTAAAAGGGTAAAAATGTTAAAAGATAAATAGATAAAATTAACCTTTTAACATTTTTAATTTCTTAACCTCTTAAATATTACCTGGGAGGATGGATGCGAGAGATAAAGAAAGTTGTTCTTGCCTATTCAGGAGGCTTGGACACTTCGGTTATTTTGAAATGGATTCAAAAGACCTATGCTTGTGAGGTAATAACCTTTACTGCTGATTTGGGTCAGGAAGAGGAATTGGCCGGTCTTGAAGATAAGGCCATGGCAACAGGAGCATCCAAGGTCTATATTGAAGATTTACAGGAAGAGTTTGCCAGAGATTTTATTTTCCCCATGTTTCGGGCGGGGGCAATCTATGAAGGAAGATATCTTTTGGGCACTTCCATTGCCAGGCCATTGATTGCAAAGAGGATGGTTGAGATAGCCAGGCAAGAGGGAGCCCAGGCAGTGGCCCATGGTGCAACCGGAAAAGGAAATGATCAGGTGCGTTTTGAACTGACAGTCATGGCCCTTGCACCGGAGTTGAAAACTATTGCTCCCTGGCGTGAATGGGATTTAAACTCCAGGACAGAGCTTTTAAAATTTGCCCGGGAAAATGGTATCCCCGTGCCAGTAACCAAAGAAAAACCCTATAGCTGTGATCGTAACCTTTTACATCTTTCCTTTGAAGGAGGGGAGTTGGAAGATCCATGGGCAGAACCAGGGCCCGGGACTTATCTGTTAGCCGTTCCACCGGAAAAGGCCCCGGACGAACCAGAGATTATAAGTATTGAATTTGAAAAAGGTGATCCCGTGGCTGTAAACGGAGAGCGCTTAAGCCCGGCAAGACTTATTAAAAAACTTAACAAGTTGGGTGGTAAACATGGTATTGGCCGGGTGGATATGGTGGAGAACAGGTTCGTGGGAATGAAATCCAGGGGTGTCTATGAGACTCCAGGTGGGACAATTCTTTATGTAGCCCGCCGCGACCTGGAAGGCTTGTGCATGGATAGAGAGACCATGCATTTGAGAGACAGTTTAATTCCTAAGTATGCAGAAATGGTTTATAATGGTTTTTGGTTTTCGCCGGAGCGTGAAGCGTTGCAGACCATGATGGACAAAGCTCAGGAGAATATTACTGGCGAAGTAAGGTTAAAATTGTATAAAGGCGGAGTATATCCTCTGGGTAGACGTTCACCTTATTCTCTTTATCAGGCAGATCTTGCCACTTTTGAAGAAGATGAGGTATATAATCAAAAGGATGCCGCTGGCTTTATCCGGTTGCAGGGTCTTAGGTTGTTAACCAGGAAAGGTTAAAGGATTGAGAGCTTAATTGGTTAGAAAATTGAGAGAGTAACCTCAGAAATTTAAAAATAATGTAGAATATAGTAAATAGATGGACGCAAAAAAGGATGTAAAGACAAAATTATGGGGGGGCAGGTTTAAAGAAAGTACTGCGCCCCTGGTAGAAGAATATACCCAGTCGGTTGAGTTTGATCAAAAGCTATATGCCGAGGATATTGCTGGGTCCAGGGCTCATGCCCGGATGCTGGCCGCCCAGGGAATCTTGTCTCAGGAGGAAGCTGAACAGATAATCGAGGGGCTTAACCAAATCGAAAAGGAGATCGAGCAAGGCAAGTTTATCTGGCAAAAGAGCCTGGAAGATGTGCACATGAATATTGAACACAGGCTTACAGAATTGGTAGGCCCTGTAGGTCAAAAACTTCATACCGGAAGAAGCCGGAATGATCAGGTAGCGCTTGATTTTCGTCTGCATGTGTCAAAGTGTTTAACCTTGTGGCAAAAAGCTTTGATCGATCTGGTGACTGTTCTCGTGGATCAGGCCGAGAAGAATGCAGACAAGATTTTGCCCGGCTATACGCATTTGCAGCCTGCTCAGCCAGTAAGCCTGGCTCAACATCTTCTAGCTTACGTGCAGATGTTTTGTCGTGATTTCGAGCGTATCCTTGATGCTCAAAAAAGGGTGCGAGTTTCTCCCCTTGGTGCAGCGGCACTTGCAGGGACGACATATCCATTGAACCCGAAGATGGTAGCTGATGAACTTGGGCTTGATGAAATATTTTCAAACAGTATGGATGCGGTCTCTGACCGGGATTTTGTGCTCGAGGCTCTGTTTATCGGAGCAACAATAATGATACACTTGAGCAGGTTGTGTGAAGAAATTATTTTGTGGGCCAACCCAGGTTTTGGTTTTATATACCTGCCTGATGCTTTTGCCACGGGCTCGTCCATTATGCCCCAAAAGAAAAATCCTGATGTGGCAGAAATTATGCGCGGCAAGACAGGACGCTCAGTTGGCAACTTAATCTCTCTTTTGACAACTTTAAAAGGACTTCCTTTGGCCTATAACCGGGATATGCAAGAGGATAAAGAACCATTTTTGGATACGCATAAGACAGTACACATGTCATTACAAATTATGGCTAGGATGATGGAGGAGATTAAGTTCAATGAACAGGCCATGAACAGGGCTTTGAAAGAAGGGTTCTTGAATGCCACTGAGCTAGCCGATTATCTGGTAGGAAAAGGGATACCCTTCAGGCAAGCGCATCACATAACCGGGAATATAGTTGCTTATGCCGAAAAGAAAGGTGTAGGATTGGAAGATTTAGCTATCCATGAATTAAGACAGTTCTCGGAAAAGATAGATGACGATGTCTATTTGGCCCTGGACTTTAAGCAGGCAGTTAGCAGGCGAGAAACCCCAGGAGGAACCGGTCCTCAGTCTGTACAAGGACAGATTAAATGGGCAAGGCAGTGGCTTAGACAAAAAAATGGCGGAAGCGTATAGGAGTCGAACCTACCGACGACCTCTCGGCCGCCCACTGGATTTGAAGTCCAGGCGCCACACCGGTGACGATACGCTTCCGCTCAAGAGCGAAATATATATCAGGATGGTTTAATATTATCAAGTTTAAAGTTGAAGTTTAAAGTTTGAAGTTGGTTTAAGGCTGTGTTGATGCAAAAAATCAGCATGGCTAAACATGAGACCAATCTTTCTTATAATTTCAGATTTACATTCTAATTAATAAACTTTACACTTCACATTCAAAATTCAAGAAAGCAAGAAAGTTGGAGGTAGGAACTTGAATAGTTTTTCCAAAAATTTGTTTCTTTGGGCAACCATTTCTTTGATTATGGTTGTCTTATTCAATCTTTTTAATCAGCCTCAGGCTCCGCAACTTAAACTCACCTATACGGAGATGTTGACCAAAGTAAAGCAGGGTGAAGTGGTGGCTGTAAAGATCCAGGGGAAAAAAATTACAGGACTTTTAGCTGATGACCAGAGGTTTACAACCTATGCGCCTGACGATCCATCTCTGGTTAGTCTACTAGTTAGTAATAATGTCCAGGTAGAAGCTCAGCCTGAGGAAGAAGCCCCTTGGTATGTAACCGTTTTTGTCTCCTGGTTCCCCATGCTCTTATTAATTGGGGTGTGGATTTTTTTCATGCGCCAGATGCAGGGGGGAGGTGGCAAGGCCCTCTCATTTGGTCGCTCCAAGGCTAAGATGATTACCCAGGAGGATACCAAGGTCACTTTTGACGATGTAGCTGGAGTGGACGAAGCCAAGGAAGAATTGAGTGAAGTGGTGGAATTTTTAAGTAATCCCAAGAAGTTCACCCGACTAGGGGGGCGTATCCCCAAAGGAGTGTTACTGGTTGGACCTCCTGGAACGGGTAAAACTCTTCTTGCTCGGGCTGTGGCCGGGGAAGCTGGCGTGCCCTTTTTCTCCATTTCTGGTTCGGATTTTGTCGAGATGTTTGTTGGTGTGGGCGCAGCCAGGGTGCGCGATTTGTTTGTTCAGGGGAAAAAGAATGCCCCTTGTCTAATCTTTATTGATGAAATTGATGCTGTAGGCCGGCAAAGGGGAGCTGGCCTTGGTGGCGGACATGATGAGCGCGAGCAAACATTGAACCAATTACTGGTGGAAATGGATGGGTTTGAGTCTAATGAAGGAGTCATTCTTATTGCAGCCACCAACAGACCGGATGTCTTAGATCCTGCCCTGCTGCGTCCCGGGCGGTTTGATCGACAGGTTGTCGTGCCCAATCCAGATTTAAATGGTCGGAAGAAGATTTTGGAAGTTCATTCTCGACGCGTTCCCTTGGCCGAAGATGTTGATCTGGAAGTCATTGCCAGAGGAACTCCCGGATTTTCTGGAGCTGACCTGGAAAACCTTGTTAATGAAGCCGCGCTCCATGCAGCCAAGCTGAACAAAGACCAGGTAGATATGGATGATTTTGAGGAGGCAAAGGATAAGGTGCTCATGGGTAAGGAAAGGCGAAGTGTAATTTTAAGCGAAGAAGAAAGAAAAACAACTGCCTACCATGAAGCAGGACATACACTGGTGGCTAAACTTTTACCCAAGACCGATCCTCTGCACAAGGTGTCTATTATCCCTCGAGGACGTGCTTTGGGTATAACAATGCAGTTGCCTGTAGATGATCGACATAATTACTCAAAAACTTATTTGGAAAACAACCTGGCAGTTCTTTTGGGCGGACGGGCTGCAGAAGAAATTGTCTTCAATGAGATGACTACAGGAGCAGGCAATGATATAGAACGAGCGACAAAAATGGCCAGGCGCATGGTTTGTGAGTGGGGCATGAGTGATGCCGTGGGACCTCTGGCCTTTGGTGATAGTGGCCAGGAGGTTTTTTTAGGTCGCGATCTTATTCACCACAAGGATTATAGTGAAGAGACAGCTCGTTTAATAGATAGCGAAGTAAGAAGAATAGTCCAGGAAGCTTATGATCGGGCCAAGAAGTTGCTCACCGATAACCTGGATGTTTTGCATAAGATTTCTTTGGCCTTGCTTGAAAGAGAGACCTTGACAGGCAAGGAAGTGGATAAGATTATGCGTGGAGAGGAATTGCCCCCAATGAGTGAGCAAGAAAAAGAAAAGGTAAATAGGGGGGAGAAGAAAAAAGAAGAAAAAGAAAATCCGGAAGGAGAAGAAAGTTTTACTATTGATGAAGATTAGTCTAATTTGAGTTTAAAGTGAGCAAAAGTTAGTTTAATGTGTGTAACTTTAAAAAATTATATTTTGTGCACAAAAGATCGGTTTACTTTGGTTCACTTTAGTTACTCTAAGCTAAATAATATAACATTTGGTTCATAGGAATCAGGTTAGATGATTGAGCGAATGCAGCTAAACGAGATTTGCTGGTCAGTGGGCAGGGGTAGGGTGGTTGACCCTGCCCCTTTTTTGATTGTTGGTATTTTAAATGTCACTCCGGACTCATTTTATGATGGGGGGGAATACAATACCATTGATAAAGCTTTAGACCGTGCCGAAGAGATTCTAAGCCAGGGAGGCCATATTATAGATGTTGGCGGGGAAAGTACCAGACCATTTTCGCCCCGAGTTGAATTAGAGGAGGAACTTACAAGGGTCATTCCTGTAGTCAAAAAGATTTTAGCTAAATATCCACAGGCGTTACTTTCGGTAGATACATACAAAGCCCGGGTTGCCAAAGAAGCCCTGGATGCCGGGGCAGTAATTGTAAACGATGTATCTGCCTGTAGATTTGATCCGTCTTTAATTGATGTGCTTGTTCAGTATAAACCTGGTTATGTACTCATGCATAGTCTAGGTAGGCCGGAAACCATGCAGCATGATCCAAAATATACAGATGTTGTTGATGAGATTAAATCTTTTTTTGAAGAACATCTCGCGAAACTGGTTAAGGCTGGTCTACCTGAAGAGAATATCGTTCTGGATCCGGGCATTGGTTTTGGCAAGCTTCTTGAGCATAACCTGGACATTTTAAGACGGATTCAAGAATTTTTTTATCTTGACAGGCCCATATATATTGGTCTGTCTAATAAGTCATTGTGGGAAAAACTTTTGGGCTTAAGGCCTGAGGAGCGTTTTGTGGCTACGCAAGTGGGTACGGCTCTTATGGCTCACAAAGGGGTGAAAATTCATCGTGTTCATGAAGTTAAACTGACAGCAGATACCTTAAAAATTGTTTCTTCGATTTAAAAAATGCTTCAATTAAGCCTTGGCGATATGCAGATTTCCTGGCGGGATATAATTGATATCCTCATCGTTGCCTATCTGTTTTATCGTCTTATCCTCCTGGTTAAAGGTACACGGGCTGTTTCTGTAATATATGGTTTGGTCCTTATCCTGATTGCCTATTATCTAGCAGGAGAGCTAGGACTTTATACATTGCACTGGCTTCTGGCTAATTTTCTTGGATCTATATTTTTGGTAGTTATTATTCTTTTTCAGAGAGATATCCGCAAGGCCCTGGCAGCCATGGGAGCAGGCCGGCTATGGCGAAGATCCAAGCTAGAGAGAGAAGTCTTGGACGAATTAGTTCTGGCCCTCGTGCAAATGGCCAGAAAAAGGATTGGAGCTCTGGTAGTCATTGAAAAGAAGATGCCTTTGGGAGATATTATTGAAAGGGGTGTTGAAGTTAAGGCGAAATTTTCAAAGGAGTTATTACAAACTATTTTTTATCCCGGTTCCCCTTTGCACGATGGTGCCGTTATCATAAGAGGCAATACCATTGAAGCAGCTGCGTGTATTTTACCTCTGGCTGTTGGTGTAATGCATAGATCTGATTGGGGGACCAGGCATAGAGCTGCAATGGGTATAACCGAAGATAGTGATGCAATTGCCGTTGTCATCTCCGAGGAAAGGGGGAGCATTTCTGTGGCCATTGGAGGTAAGCTTACTTCTAGTCTGGATGAAATTCGTTTGCGCAGGGTACTGGCAGCAGCATGGGAAAAATAAGAAGTTTTATCAATAACTGGCAGTATAGATTTTTGGCCCTGGCCCTGGCCTTTTTTGCCTGGTATCTGGTCAGTGGTCGAGAAAAGGTAGAGATCTGGGTGGACGTCCCTCTGGAAATTATTAATTTGCCTCCTAATTATCTAATTACCAAGGGTATGTTGAATAAAATCCAGGTGCGCATCAGAGGGACAAAAGCCCTTCTGGAAAGAGTGGAAGAGAAAAAAATTAGTTACACTCTGGATTTATCCAATGTGCGTAAAGGAAGCAATGTTTTGGTCTTAAACCCCAAGAACATTGCCTTCCCCAGGCCGTTGGAGGTCGTAGAGGTGATTCCTTCCAGGCTCGAGTTAATGGTGGATGAGTTGGTTATCAAAGATGTTCCGGTTACAGTGAGATGGCAGAGTCAAATTAGTAGGTATTTCGAGCTCATAAGCGTTCGTCCACAGCCGGAATCTATTACTATTAAGGGGCCAAGTACACTGGTTGAAAAGATAAAGGATATTAAGACCAAAGTTGTTGAAATTAAAGAGCGCGTGCCACTAACGTGGGTAGGAAAAATCGGTTTGGACCTTTTGCCAGAGATTGAGGCAGACGTTGGTGAAGTACAGGTGGAATTTAAATTTGTTCCAAAAACCAAGGAGCTTTGGGTACGCAGACCAATCGTGTTTAAGAAACCACGAGGCGTAACAGTTGTCTCTGATCAAGAATTTGTGCGTTTAAAATTGGCTATACCTTTGTACCGCTTGAAAGAAGATAACTGGCGGGATAAGATTCGTGTTCGATTAGAAGTAAAAAAGAATATGCAACCTGGAAACTATGATTTAGATTATCAGGTTTTACTACCGCCTGATACAAAGTTGCTTCAAAAGCGACCAGAGAAAGTCGCTGTTCAGGTCAGAGGAGAGAAGAAGGAAGATGGGAAGATAAGAAGATGAGAAGTTTGGTAAAATTCGTTGTTATTGATGAAAATGGCGGTTTCTTTATTCACTTCCCACGTCACACTATTTACTACTTACAATAAATGGAGGAAATGATGGGAAATAGGCTCTTTGGCACTGATGGTTTACGAGGACAGGCCAATATTTTCCCAATGTTGCCGGAGATAGTTCTTCGTTTGGGGCTGGCAGCAGGCCAATATTTTCGTAACGGACACAAAAAACATCGTGTATTGATTGGCAAAGATACCCGTCTTTCAGGATATGTTTTTGAAAGTGCTCTTACTTCTGGTTTCTGTGCTTCTGGAATGGATGTATACTTGGTCGGGCCGATGCCTACACCTGCTATTTCTTTTTTGACCAGAAATATGCGTGCGGACTTAGGGGTGGTGATTTCGGCCTCGCATAATCCTTTCATGGACAATGGAATTAAATTTTTTGATCGTTCCGGGTTTAAACTTCCGGACAGTGTAGAAGACGAGATTTCTGAGATGGTCCTTTCGCCTGATATGGATTGGAAACATCCTCAGCCGGAGATGATGGGCCGTGCCTTTAAAATCCAGGACAGTCCAGGGCGATATATTGTTTATTTAAAAAATAGTTTTCCGGCCGATCTCACATTGGATGGACTTAAAATTGTTCTTGATTGTGCTAATGGAGCCACTTATCGGGTAGCGCCTCTTATTTTTGAAGAGTTAGGAGCCAAAGTGATCAAGGTTGGCGTTTCTCCTGACGGGTTAAACATCAACAAAAAATGCGGTTCATTATATCCAGAAGTGGCAGCCAGCCTGGTGCGCGACCACGGTGCGGATATCGGTCTGGCCTTAGATGGAGATGGAGACAGATTAATAGTTGTAGACGAGCAGGGGAGAGTTTTAGATGGGGACCAGATAATGGCCATTTGTGCCCAGGAACTCATGGAACATGATCAGCTTCCGGGGAGACTCCTTGTGACTACAGTGATGAGCAACATGGCCCTCGAGATTTTTATGCAGGAAAAAGGTGGAAAACTTTTGCGTACCAAGGTAGGTGACCGCTATGTAGTTGAGGCGATGCGAGAGAAAGGGGCTATCTTAGGTGGTGAGCAGTCAGGACATTTAATTTTTCTCAATTACAGTACCACAGGAGATGGCATCCTAGCTGCGTTACAGTTATTAAAAATTATGGCTCAAAAGGGGAAACCCCTGTCTGAGTTGGCAGGTTTGTTGACTCCTTTTCCTCAAAGACTGATTAATGTGCATGTTGAGCGCAAAGTGCCTTTTGAACAGGTGCCTACTGTCCAGAAGGCCATAAAAGATGCGCAAGATAAACTTAAAGGCAGGGGCAGAGTTCTATTACGCTATTCAGGCACTGAACCTGTAGCCAGGGTCATGGTAGAAGGAGAAAATGAGCAACTGGTAGAAAGCATTGCTCAGGATTTGGCTCAGGCTGTGGAAGATGGGTTAATGGGGTGATGGGTAGAACGATAACGGGATTCTTAAAATATATGGCTAAAGGCTAAAGTTTTTCATGAAGTTAATAACTTATCAGCTTATTTACTCATTAACTTATCCACCCATCCGCCCAACAAATCATATAAAGGAGAAGTTATGGAAGTGACCAAGGTAGTTATTCCAGTTGCTGGTTGGGGAACAAGGTCTTTGCCTGCGACTAAAAATCTTCCGAAAGAAATGTTGCCGGTGTATAGAAAACCAGCAGTGCAATATGTTGTCGAAGAGGCTATGCACGCTGGTTTAACTGACGTGGTTTTTGTCAGCAACCAGTATAAGAGGGTGTTAGAAGATCATTTTGATCGCAACCTGTCCTTGGAGGCTGTTTTAAAGCGGGCCGGAAAATATGACCTCTTGAGGCAGGTGCAGGAAGTAGCCGAGATGGTCAATATCATTTCTGTGCGTCAGAAAGAACAACTAGGTCTGGGCCATGCTGTCCTTTGCGCCAGGGAAGTGGTTAAGCAGGAGCCCTTTGCAGTAATGGTCGGGGACGATTTAATGTTTAGCCAGGAGCCGGCAATCCAGCAATTGGTCGAGGTGGCTCGGAATGAACACATGCCTGTAGTTGGTGTGGTTGAAGTGCCAAAAGAAAAGGTTTCAAAATACGGTATAATTCAAGCAGAAGAATTTGCTCCGGACTTATTTCGGGTGAGACAGGTTTTTGAAAAACCAGAGCCAGAGGATGCTCCCTCAAGACTGGCTATAGTAGGCCGTTATGTTCTAACGCCCGAAATCTTTGATTATTTAGAGAAGCTTGAGCCAGGACACGGAGGCGAATACCAGCTTACCGACGCTCTGCAGGCTCTGGCTCAGAATAACAGGCTGTTAGCTGTAAAGATGGTTGGACAGCGTTTTGATATTGGTGACTGGGTCGACTACTTGACCGCAAATATTTACTTTGCGTTAAAAGATGAGGATTTACGTCAAGATTTGATTTCCAGTCTGGAGGAACTTCTGCCTTGCGATCAAAGATAATATTTTTGTTTTTGCTATCAATATTTTCTTCTGTAGAGTTAGCCTGGGGTTTTTTCCCGGACATTGAGGAAGTGAATACCAGATGGCTTAAGAATTTGAATAGTCTTAATGCCTTCCAGGTCGTATGTACATACGACCTGGAAGAAAAGCTCTCTGTACGGCTCTGGCAAAAAGGAAATTTATGGCGTGAAGAATGGACAATTCAGGTTAAAGGACAAAACAAGGTTATCTGGGCCGGATTGGGAAGGGGTCAAAATGTTATTTTAGCCTATCCAGAGCTCAAGGTTAACCCAAGGCCGGTACTCAATTTTTGGCGCAAAGATCTTAATTGGTGGACAAAAAAAGGTGTCGATACAAACTTTTTGAGTTATCAATTTTTACAGGATACCCCCTGTTTGGTGCTAGGTGATGAGTCTTTGCAGATTTGGCTGGATAATAATCTGATGCTTCCTGTGCGCATGGTATTTGGGAGTGGAGGAGACAATTTTGATTTCAACTGGTCAAAATATCACCAAATTGGGAATATTTGGCTTCCAAAAAAATTAATCATAGCTCATCAGGCCCAAAATTGGGAATGCACTTTTGAATGGAGAGGGATAAATATTGACTTGCCAGATGAACTTTTTTCTCCGCAAGGTTTTAAAAATCGTTTTGAGAGTTTAAATAATTTATCTATTCCCTCTGAAATTTTAACGATTATGCAGGTTTTGGCAAGGGCGCATGAAACAATAAATATTGAGCATGCCATTGCCAACCCGTGATTTTTATTGTGAATCACGAATGACGAACGACGAACTACGTACGTGGACAGTTTATCTGTTAAGCCCACCTTATTCCACGCTGACTTACCAAGTCCCGAAATATTTTCCTGAACATATCTGGCGTACGGGGCAGCGTGTCCTTGTCCCTCTAGGCAAAAAAAACAGTTTGCGTTTGGGGGTTTTGGCCAGAAAGGAAAAGTCCTTATTTCCTTGCGAACAGTTAAAATATGTTTTTTGGCCCCTGGAAGAGGATTTACTAACACCTGACTATTTAAGGATGGTCGAGGATTTGGCCAAGCGCCTGATGGTGTCTCCCGGGAAAATTTTAGCCCAGGTCCTGCCCAGATGTTTAAAAATTCTTCCCAAGAAATTTATCCTTGCTGAACAAAATAAGGAACTGCCCATAAGGAATGTTTTTGAGGATGAGTCTCTGTGTCAGACCTTAACTAAAGAGTGGTTGGCTGGAAAAGTTTCCTTTGTCAGGCCAAAAGTTCAAAGTAACACCCAACTCGTCAATGTAGTAATGGAACCGCCATGGCCGATTATGCCGAATGCCAAGGCACAGTGGCAGGTCATGGATTTTTTGTGGGAAAATGGCCCTATAACCAAAAGTACATTACGCAGGGTTTTTGGGCCTAATATATATGCGGTTTTAAAAAGACTTGCCCAAAAAGGTCTTGTTTCGTTTCAGTCTGACAAGTCTTTGGAAATTAAAAAAACTACTCACGTCGCAAAAAACAAGTATTCTTTGACCTCGGAACAGGAGCGTGCTCTTAAGTATTTACTTGGCCTTCTGCAGCAGGAAAGAGCAGAAGTTGCTCTGGTGCATGGCATTACCGGGAGCGGAAAAACTCTTGTTTACCTGGAGCTAGCAAAACAAGTTCTTAAAAAAGGCCGTTCCGTGCTCATTTTGGGACCTGAGATAGCTTTGGTCTGGCAATTATTTAACAAGGCCCAAGAACAGCTTGGTCCAAAAGATTTATATATTCATTACGGCACAAAGTCAGCTAAAGAAAAGGAGGATTTGTTTTTTGAACTAAACAAAAAAAATGATCCGTTTGTTCTCGTGGGGACCAGATCCAGTCTTTTTTTGCCCTTAAAAAATTTGGGCTTGATTATAATCGACGAGGAGCACGCAGAAAGTTATAAACAAGAACAGAATTTAATCTATCAGGCTAAGGAGATAGCCTATTATTTGGCCAGAGGCCAAAAAGCTCTGCTTGTTCTTGGTTCGGCTACTCCAGATATAAAGACTTATTTTGCTGTTGAAAAGAAGCAGATCCATAAAATTGAATTAAAAAAAAGGATAGGACAAAGTATTCTCCCTGCAGTGCATCTGGTTGATCTGGGAGCGAGTCCGGCTCAATTTGGTCCGCTGTCTTCTGTATGTTATGAACGGTTGATGGAGGTTTTAGACAAAGGTGAGCAGGCTGTAATATTACATAACAGGCGCGGTTATGCTCCTATTTTATACTGTGAACAGTGCCAGGAGGTAGCCAAATGTACACATTGTCAGGTTAGTCTTACATACCATAAAGCCAGGCAAAGACTAGTTTGTCATTATTGTGGTCTGTCGCTTCCCTTCCCTATTATTTGCTCACATTGCGGAAGTTGTAGTTTTTTACCCTTGGGTGAAGGTACAGAGAAGCTGGAAGAATTTTTGGCCCAAAACTTGTCCGATAAAGTGAAGGTGTTGCGGTTAGATCGGGATAGTACAAGACGAAAAGGGAGTATGGAAGAAATTTTGGAAAAGTTTGCCAAAGGTTATGCCCAGGTTTTGGTTGGAACTCAAATGCTTAGTAAAGGACATGATTTCCCTAATGTGACTTTGGGCATCATTATTGATGGTGATCTGGGTTTAGGGCTTCCCGACTATCGCGCCACAGAGCGGATTTTCCAACTTCTGACCCAAATGGCTGGCCGTGCCGGAAGGGGCAATAAACCCGGTGAAGTGTATATTCAAACCAGAAATCCCAATCACTACTGCTGGGACTATATCTTAAATAATGACTATAAAGGATTTTATGTCCAGGAGATAAAGCGTAGGGAAAAGTTTGCCTATCCGCCCTTTGTCAAACTGGCTTTGGTTCGTTTGAGTTTTCCGGTCGGCTGGAAGGAAAAGGAAAATCTATTGATTAAACTTAAGGCAATAATACAAGAGCTTGCCAGAAGTATAAAAGTGAATGTATTGGGGCCAGCTCCAGCTCCCTTGCAGGTGTTAAAAGGTCGGGAGAGATACCAGTGTCTGCTAAAAGCATCGAATTGGCTGGAGATCAAAAAGTTCTATGCCTTGATGGAAAAAAGAATAGGACAGAATAAAAAAATCAGGCTTAGCCTGGATTTAGATCCTGTGAGCATGCTTTAACTATTAAGGAGAGAAGATGAGAACCAAGATCAAAGATGCGTTAAATGCCTTAGAGCCTCAGGACGAAATCTTGATTAAAGGGTGGGTGAGAACCAAAAGAGAAGCCAAGGGATTTTCTTTTCTGGAGATAAATGATGGCTCCTGTCTGCAAAATCTACAAGTTGTGGTGGATGGAGATATCCCTACTTATCCGGTGTTAGAGAAGATTGGCACTGGAGCGGCTGTAAAAGTTAGGGGTAGCCTGGTTGAATCTCCCGGGAAAGGACAGAAATGGGAGGTTCAGGCTAGAGAAGTAGAGCTTATCGGCTATGCTGACCCAAAAACTTACCCTTTGCAAAAGAAAAGGCATAGCGATGAATTTTTGCGCACCATTGCCCATCTTCGGCCCAGGACAAATAAATATGGGGCCATAAATAGGATCAGGGCTGAATTGTCTTTTGCTATCCATAGTTATTTTCATGATAAGGGGTTTTGGTATATTCATACACCCATACTTACCGGCTCTGATTGTGAAGGGGCAGGAGAAATGTTCCAGGTAACAACCCTGGATTTAAATCAATTACCCAAGGCTTCCGGGAAGGTGGATCTGAGCCAGGATTTTTTTGGGAAAAAGGCATTACTCACGGTTTCGGGCCAGCTAGAGGCAGAGGCGTTGGCCTGTGCTTTGGGAGACGTATATACTTTTGGTCCGACGTTTAGGGCGGAAAATTCAAATACACCCAGGCACGCAGCGGAATTTTGGATGATTGAGCCTGAAATGGCTTTTGCTGATCTGGAAGATGATATGGTTTTGGCTGAAGACTGTATAAAAAAGCTGGTTTCATATGCACTTAAGAATTGTGCCCAGGATTTAGATTTGTTTGCACGTTTTGTGGATAAAGGCCTGTCTAGCCGCCTGGAGAACATCTTAAAAGAAGATTTTGTACGCCTTTCCTATAAAGAGGCTGTGTCTATCTTAGAAAGAGCAAGAAAAAAGTTCGAGTTCCCAGTGGGATTCGGACTGGATCTGCAAACCGAGCATGAACGATACCTGACTGAAGAATATTGTAAAAAACCAGTTATTGTTTACGATTACCCCAAGGAGATAAAAGCGTTTTATATGCGCTTAAACGATGATGGCCAGACAGTGGCCGCGATGGATGTCCTGGTCCCAAGAATTGGCGAGTTGATAGGTGGAAGTCAGAGAGAAGAAAGACTCGATGTGCTTGAAAGCAGGTTGAAAGAGCTTGGCCTATCAAGGGATGAATATTGGTGGTATTTAGATTTGCGTCGCTTTGGCTCAGTCCCTCACGCCGGCTTTGGAATGGGATTTGAGCGGTTGCTCATGTTTTTGACAGGAGTTTCCAATATTCGAGACGTGATTCCTTTTCCAAGGACTCCTAAACACCTGGAATTTTAAAGAAAGAAATTTTTTCAAAAAAATTCTTGACAGGGAGCGGATGGTAGGTATAGAAGCTACTTCC